>JAHIVS010000724.1 GCA_018816605.1 Pseudomonadota bacterium | reverse complement strand
TTTGAACCTGTTGACCACGGACTGTAGAGCCTTGGACATTTCAGAAAGCTGTTGAGCTGCTGCGGTAACTTCTTCCACCTGGGCACTCATCTCTTCAGTGCTGGCACTGACTTCTTCCACAGAAGCACTGTTTTCTTCGCTGATACTGGCAATACTCTCAATGGCCGAATGAACTTCGGAGGAATTGGCGGCCATTTGTTCTGTTGAAGCCGTGTTTTCTTCCACCACTGCAGAAACGGAATCCACTGCTGTGATCAATTCTTCAGAAATAGTTTTCATGTGCTGGCTGGCTTCACCTGCCAAAATAGCCTGTTTATTGACAGCTTCAGCAGCGTTCAAAATTTCTGTTAACACGCTGCCCGCGTTATTGGCATTCTCGACACCCTTTTCAACTTCCAGAGAACCGTCTTCCATGGCTTTGACAGCATCTTCAACGCTTGTGAGGATACGTTTGATCAGACCTGAAATTTCTTTGGTTGCCAGTGAAGAACGTTCTGCCAGCTTGCGAACTTCGTCGGCGACTACCGCGAAGCCCTTGCCGTATTCCCCTGCCCGAGCGGCCTCAATAGCCGCGTTCAAAGCCAACAAGTTGGTTTGAGAAGAAATATCTTCAATGGTTTCAATAATCTTGCTTATTTCTTCAGAGCGGCGGCCCATCTCTTCCACTTTTTCAGCGGAAATTCCTACCTTTTGCTTAATACTCTGCATGCCAGCGAGGGTCTGTTCAATGGTGATGGCGCCTTTACGTGCAGCTTCGGCAGAGGTGTTAGAATCTGAAGAAACAGCGGCGGCATTGCCTGCCACTTGCAAGATAGCCTTGTTAATTTGATCGGTGGCGTTGGATACCTTGAAGACGGAAGCGCTTTGTTCCTGGGCACCCTTGGCTACGCCGTTAATTGCTTGAGTCATTTGATCCACAGCGCTGGAAGTCTTACTGATCGCATCAGCCTGCACAGAAGAACCGTTTGCAACTTGCTGGATGGTTTGGGCAATTTGGCTGGTGGCCTGGGCTGCCTGATTGGATGCTTGTGAAAGATCATCTGCGGCCGAATCCAGAGAAGCAGCATTTAGCGCCACTTGCCCAACGGCATCTCGTAAACTCTCAAGCATCTTTACAAATGAATTCCCCAACCGGTCTTTCTCACTTTTTGGTTCAATGGAGGCGGTCAGGTCACCTGCTGCCATTTGATCAGCCACATCAGACACCGCCCTTTGATAATCAATCATCCTTACAAAAGCACTGGCAAGGAGCCCGACTTCATCTTTACGGTCCATGGTGATATTATCTGATATATCACCTTCAGCCAATCGTCCGGCGACGGCAGTTATCGTGCCCAAAGGTTTGGCAATCGAATTTGCCAGAGCAATGGCAAGGAAGATACTAAGCACAATAATCACGGCAATCACCAATAAAGAGTTCAACATCGTTTTGTTAATGGTATCTTGTATGTCATCCACATAGACGCCGGTGCCTACCACCCACCCCCATTCAGGAATCGATTTTACATATGAGATTTTTGGTGAAGGCTTGACGTTTTCTCCGCTGGTTTTCGGCCACTGGTAAGAGACACTTCCTTCTCCTTGGTCTTTTGCGATCTTGGCAAATTCCACAAAGATCTTTTTGCCTGTGGGATCCTTATATTCCTTCAAGCCACCTTCTGCATACCATTCTGGTTTATCAGCACTCGTGAAATTGGGGTGCATGATCATTTTTGGTTCTAGATCGTTGATCCAGAAATAGTTACCATTGTCATAGCGCATATAGCGCACAACATCCATGGCAGCAGCTTGCGCTTCTTCAAGTGTCATTTTGCCATTTTTTTGAAGATCCACAAAATGTTCAATAGAGGAATACGCTGAATCCGCCATGTTCTTCGTTTGTGCTTCTTTGGCTGCAAAAATATTGTCCTTATAAGTTGGATAAATGTATGCGGCCAAAAACACGGCAAACGCGACAATAATGATCACCCCTAACAATAAGACTTTCTGAAAAACTTTTACGTTCTGTAAAAATTTCATAGTTACCTCTCTAGACGATATGACGATAATCCTGATAGCAGTTCTTATCAATTAATAATTTGCTTTTTAATTATCTCATTGACAGAGTCACTTATATTTTGCAAGAAGTAACCCTTTCATATTCGGAAAAGTTTTTTAGAAAAATAGAGTTCGCTGCATATATAATCGCATGATTTGAAAAAAAGTTACGTAAAGTAACGATTAATTTCAAGATCGGCGTTCTTTGTGTTCCCAACTTGTTTTTGCAGTCGACATTGATCCAGATGGAATCTCCACTTTTGAAAATTAGGGAAAGGATAACAACAACAACGCTGGAGTAGGACCGAGACAAACCACGCCTAGGGGAGGAATACATATTCTCTACAAACTTCCCAATGGACTAAAAATTATTAATAATACCGGCAAAATAGCGACCGGTATTGATTTTAGAAGTGATGGGTATATTTGCACAGACGCTTCGAGTTACAAATGGGATTTTGGTGATTGCGGAATTTATGCCTCGCTATGGACTGCCCCCGAATGGTTATTGAATAATATTCGCGTGTAAATTGCGAAAAAGAACAAACAGAGCTTGATTTCACTAAGAACGCAAAAGATCACGAACCATTTTTTTTGTTTCACAAAAACGATACGTAAAATTTATGGCAATATGGAGCTGAAAATGCTACAAATTGAAAAACGCAACCAAAATTCTTCGCCGTTTTTGAAAAACGGGGGAGGACTTTTTTGTTGACGTGGAATTTAGGTTAACCTTCTATATTCCATTTATAGAGTGAAGTATGAGGTTGTAACGTATGAGAGAAACCAAAGATCTACAAATATCACTTGAAAAACAAAAAACAGCTGCCTTTAATATCAAAGGTGCGGCTGGCGAGATTAACATGATCGCAATTAACGCAGCGATTGAGTCTGCCCATGCGGCAGCCGGTATCCGCACAATGATGGAAAAAGTGCTGGATAGCATGATGACAAGCATTTGCAGGATGATTACACTTTTACTGGAAAGCAAAGCATTAACTTTAGAGTTCAAGAATCTCGTGGAGTTTTCGAAACAAGTTGGTATCGATGAGATTTTTATTACAAATTCAGATGGGGTTACAGTTGGATCAAATTTGGAATCAGCCTATGGATGGTGCTTTCCAGATGATCCAAAGGCACAAGCCTTTGTTTTTCGAAAACTTATCGATTCAAAAGACGGGGTTGTAACCCAACCAATAAAATCTCGCGACTTGGACTCTCAAATGTTTAAATTTGTCGGGGTTTCTCGCACCGACGAGCCTGGAATTGTACAAATTGGATATAGAGCTGAGACCATCACCAAATATCAAGTGGAAATTGGCGCTGTTTTTGGCATTTTAGCCAATGAGATCAAGAATTTGGGTGGGCGTGTGACCGCTGCATCCAAAGCCATGCAAGACACAACTGAAGAACTTGAAAAAGAAATAAAGAACCAAAACAAATAAAACTAAAAGGTTCAGACTCAATATCTGAACCTTTTTTCTTAAATTTCTAAAGTTATTTAGGCCAGGCTTTCTGGATTTAAATGGTTGGGTATGGTCACATATTCATGACAGGTTGAAGTCAGGTACAAGGCGGAATATCAACCTACTAAAATTCATTGAACGAGGGCAAGCAAGCGAACCCACCTTCCCGATTGATATTGAGATGTGATCATTTACTTTTGGAATCTATTTCCCTGTTGAAAATCATCTCGTGTAAATCGATTTCCGCTTGCATAATCTTCTGTTGATAGATGCTCACCTGATCTTGGAAAGATGAGCGCATGTGGCTTGCTTTATACCCGGCTTTCATTTGTGATAACCAGCTTTCCATCGTCTCGCGGTCCGGGGGTTGGTATTGCCCTTCGAAAAAGATCTGTTCTGCAGGGAGCTTGGGAGGCATTAGCGGGTAAGACTTGTGTGCATACCCAAACACAATTGTCATCAGCGGTATCGCCTTCTCCGGTAGACACATTTTCTCTTTCAGGTATTTTGCATCCAGCAGACCGCTGCGCCCGGTCTCCGACAGCATCACCGATGAGACACCCAGAGATTCGGCAGCAATATTCATGTTCATTGCTGCCAGTGAAGAATTCATTACTGCCACGGTATGTTCCACCAACGGGCTGTAGGGAAACACATCCAGCACTTGCCGGTCGCGGTATGTATCGGCAATGACGATCACTGCCCGGCTGCCGTGGAATGGTATTGAATGGCCGAAGGTTTGCTGCCACAATGCGGCGTCAAACACAGCAAACGACCAGGTTTGCAGGTTAACCGTGGAGGGTGCCAACCGTCCGGCTTCGAGGATTGCAGCGAAAACATCCTCTGGGATTGCCTTGGGGATGAATGAACGCACGCTGCGCCGGTTGAGGATTACTTTCAGCAGT
>JAHIVS010000451.1 GCA_018816605.1 Pseudomonadota bacterium | reverse complement strand
GTGGAGGAACCCCGTTCAATGTATTGAAGATGGTCAAATATGGAAAAATCCGTGGTTTTAAACCCGATATCCACCACCCCCAGTTTCTGGGTGGCCAGGTTCTTGTCTTTAATCTTACCGAATTCATCAAAGATCAGATTGAAAATCGATCCAATGGGCTGGGGAATCACATGGATTTTGTCAATGTGGATCCGTTTGGTTTCATCCTTGCCGTTGGCATTGTGAAAGGTGATTTCATGGATGCCCTGGATCATTTCCTTTAACCTGCGGGAATCGCGTTTCAGGTATCCCACGGGCAGGCCCGTCACCACATTGATGGGACCGGCAGTTTCGCAGCAGAGACCCGCTGCTGTGATGGCCAGGATTTTTACAAAGTTTTCAATGAGTTTTTCCTGGTCAAGGGTGAATTCTGCGATATTGGATTGCTGCTCTGCATAGTTTCCCAAAAAATAGGATTTGTCATTTAAGGTGATATGCAGGTTGGCGGTGGATGATTCCTCTCCGAGAAATGAGCGGAACTGGATGTCAGTGGCATCACCAATGAGCGATTTGAAAATTACGGCGTTTTTTCCGTTATATGCCTTTGTAAATCCGAACCCGACATCGATTCCCACTATTTCCATTATTATGCCTCCCTGAAATTTTTATGAGGATATCGTTCTTGAACTGGTGCATTTTATTTTAGAAAAAATAGATATCATTTTGGGCCGAGGGTAGTCAAGGAATATTGATTTGGTCTATCGCCTGTTCTTGCACTTATCGGCTAAATATTATAATAGAGTGCCAGCCAAATTTTACAAAATGGAAAAGCAGATGGAAAAAGACCGGGTGTTTGCCAAAAAAAAAGACAGGATAGAACCCTTTGCATTTAACAGGGAAGTTGCGGCTGTGTTTGACGATATGCTGACAAGGTCCGTACCCCTTTACGGGGAAAGTACCCGTCGTCAGGCACAGATGGCGGTTGATTTTTTCCAGGACAAGACCCGGATTTATGATCTGGGGTGCTCCCACGGGAATCTGGGTATTTTAATTTTGGATGAATTTAAACGCAGGCCCTTTTCCATGATTGGGGTGGACAGCTCTTGCCCTATGATTGAAAAATACCAGGCCCGGCTTAAACAAAGGGACAATTCCCATCAAATTTCCCTGGTCTGCGGTTTGCTTGAGGATATGGCCATCCAGAATGCTTCGGTGGTGTTGATCAATCTGACCCTGCAGTTCCTGGATCTGGGCAAACGGGATCGGCTGATCAAAAATATTTACCAGGGGCTTTTACCGGGCGGGGTTCTGCTGATCACCGAGAAAATATTTCACCCTTCATCTTCCATCAATGACCTGGAGCTTTCCTTTTACCGCCGCTTCAAGCGGGAAAACGGGTATTCGGATCTTGAAATCAGCCAGAAGAGGGATGCCCTGGAAAAGGTGCTGATACCTGAAGCACTTGGGGTCCATCAACAGCGGCTTGTGGATGCCGGATTTTCAGTATTTGATACCTGGCTTAAGTGGTTCAACTTTGCCTCCATGATTGCCATAAAGTAATTGGGGTCAGGCTTGGGTTATTGGGTTTATATTCAATAAACCCAATAACCCAAGCCTGACCCCATAAGGATAAAATGGAAGAATTTTTAAAACAGCACACACGCTTTAAGTTCGACAATTGGTATGAAGCACTCCACAGGATTATTTCCGACCGAAGAGCCTTTTTAGATACTGCCGGGGGGAATTTTCTCCGGTTTAAAACAGTGGTGGAAAGCCTTCCGGATGTTGTTCCGTCCATAATGGATCTTGGGGGAAATCAGGTGCGGGTGGGAGATGAAACCGATATTTCCCCGGATGAAAAAAAACAGCTTCACGAAAAGCTGGCCCTGTTATGCCCCTGGCGAAAAGGCCCTTTTAACCTCTTTGGCGTGGACATTGACAGTGAGTGGCAGTCCTGGATAAAATGGAACCGCCTTGTGCCCCATTTGCCGGGTCTTGAGGGTAAGAAAATCCTGGATATCGGCTCCAGTAACGGATATTACATGTTTAAAATGGCCGCGGAAAATCCCTTGTTTGTACTGGGGCTGGAACCCCAGAGTTACTTTTACTATCAATATCTGGCAATCCAGAAATATGTGCAGCTAAAGAATGTGTTTTGTCTGCCCATCCCCCATGACCAACTGCCCGGGATGGACCGGTATTTTGACCTGGTCTTCTGCATGGGCGTTCTCTACCATCGAAAATCCCCCATCGAAATGCTGAAAACCATCCATGATTCCCTGGAAAAGGGCGGTCAAATTGTTCTTGAGAACCTGGTCATTGATGCTAAAGAAAATAGTTGTCTGTTCCCAAGGGATCGGTATGCAAAAATGCGCAATGTCTTTTTTATCCCGGATCTTCTGGCCATGGAATCCTGGCTTTTCCGTGCAGGCTTTACCCATATCCGGTGTGTGGACGTGGCAAAAACCACCTGGGAAGAACAGCGCAGGACCGACTGGATCCAGACAGAATCCCTAAGGGATTTTCTGGATCCAGGTGATCCGGACAAAACCATTGAAGGGTATCCGGCGCCTGTCCGGGCCGTCTTTATTGCCACTGCCTGATGCCGATCATTGCCTTAAACAGGCTGGGGGTCGGACTGGAAGGATGTCACAAAATAGCGGCCGCAGTCTTCATAAAAAACCACACCGTCAAGATAGCCCACATCTCCCTTTGTCTCATGGGGAAGTTTGAGTTTGAATTCCTTTAGGGGGAAAATATTCCAGTCATGGGAGACGCAGACAGCGATTTCATTCCCATTGAGCTGTTTTAGGCGGTCTGTCATGTATTGGCTTAATATGGCCGAGGTCTTTTCAGGGCTTTCCATGATGTGATCGTCAATTTTATTGTCAAACCAGCTGCGGATAAAACGCTCACTTCCCTGGGACTCAACCATGTGAATGGCCTTTTCAATGTCCTTAATGTAAAAGGGAGCCAGGTGCTCACTTGTGGTCGTGTGGCTCACAGAGGTTTTGTGCTGCTGGGTATATCCCTTGTCAATCAAATAGGCGGTTTCAATACACCGGCCGAAGGTGGATGAAAACAATCTGGGCGCCGGTCTTTCAGGCATGGCTTTGCCCAATTCCAGGGCAAAATTTTTACCCCCTTCCGTAAGCCCCATAAAGGGTTCCATCCGGGCCTCTTTGGGATAAAATCTGTCTGAATGCCGGATGATGACCGATATTTTCTGGATACCGTCCTCTAAAAGCGCAGTTATGGTGTCAATGGTCTGTCTGGATCTTACTTCATGTTTAAGTTTCATTCATAGCTCCCAACCCCAATGTTCGGGGATTATCTTTTTATTGAATAGAGTTCATACTCTATGGTATAGGTGCTGTCAATGTAAACCATCTGAAGGGAGAGCATAACATGTCAAAACAGATCAGCATTATCGGAGTTCCTATGGATTTCGGTCAGCTTCTCAGGGGAGTGGACATGGGACCTGCTGCCCTTCGGTATACGGGGTTGATTTCCCGGTTAAGGGAACTGGGCCATGTGGTGAAGGACCGGGGGGATGTGAAAATTCCCATCCGGGATGCCGACAGGGAGGCGCCCCTGTCCGAAGATAAATATTTAACCGAAATCACCCAGATTTGTGAAACCATTTACACCGAAGGGCAAAAGGCCATCCAACAGGGGGATTTTCCGCTTTTTCTCGGGGGGGACCATTCCATTGCCGTGGGTACGGTTTCAGCTGTTTCCGGGGATCTTCCCATTGGCCTTGTCTGGATCGATGCCCATGGTGATTTTAACACGCCCGACACCTCTCCTTCGGGCAATATCCACGGCATGCCTCTGGCAGCCCTGATAGGGGAAGGCCATCCCTCTCTGGTGAATGTGGGCAGGCCCGGTATGAAGGTTGCGCCTGAAAATGTGGTTTTGATCGGCCAGCGAGACCTGGACCCGGAAGAAAAGAAACGGCTGAAAAAATCAGGCATCACTATCTTTACCATGCGGGATATCGACGAACAGGGGATCTCATCGGTTGCCAACAAGGCTGTCATGAAGTTTGCCCATTTAAGACGCATCCACCTGACCCTTGACATGGATGCACTGGATCCCCTGGAGGCCCCGGGTGTGGGAACGCCTGTGCCGGGAGGTATTTCCTATCGGGAGGCCCATCTGTTAATGGAAATACTGGCGGATTCCGGCAAGGTGGCCTCCATGGATCTGGTGGAGGTCAATCCCATCCTGGATGTGGCCAATAAAACAGCAGAGCTTGCAGTTGAACTGACCCTGTCCGCTCTGGGCAAGAGTATTTTGTGAGCCTTGACGAGTATATCCACTCCCTTAAAAACTATAAGGGATTTGCCGGTGATATCGTCTCCCACAAAAGCTTTGCCCCTGTATTGCCGGTGTTCGCAGATCCGAAACTGTCACTGAAACATGATTTTGGACCCCTGCTTGCCGCCCTGGGGCTTGACCGGCTGTATGTTCACCAGAAAAAAGCCGTTGAAATGATCAAGGCGGGCATTCACACCGTGATTGCCACCCCCACGGCATCGGGGAAATCTCTGATCTACAATCTGCCCGTGGCGGACGGGCTGTTGGAAGACCCACAATCCTGTGCCCTGTATCTGTTTCCCTTAAAGGCCCTGGCAAGGGACCAGCTGGATACGGTCCAGCACCTGCTCACCCTGGCAGGTTCCCTGAAGGGGGACAAGGCATTTCCCAAGCTTAAGGCTGGGGTCTATGACGGGGATATCAGTGCCTACCAGAAAGCCAAAATCAGAAGAGCCCCGCCCCATGTACTCCTCTCCAACCCCGAGATGCTGCATCTGGCCATGCTGGCCCACCATCAC
>JAHIVS010000450.1 GCA_018816605.1 Pseudomonadota bacterium | reverse complement strand
TCAACATAGGGGATGCCATTAAAGAGAAGATAAAGCAATTGGAGCAGGCTGAAAAGAATATCGGAATATTTTTGACAATGCCCCCATGGAGGATGGGCAGGCCATTGGTTACCGGGGTATCCTTCTGGATATTTCAGAGCGCAAGGAAATGGAAGAGGCCCTTCGCCTGGCCAAGGAAAGTGCTGACCAGGCCAACAAAACAAAAAGTGAATTTCTGGCCAGCATGAGCCATGAAATCCGTACCCCCATGAACGCCATACTGGGCATGGGGAGCTTTTATTGGAATCGAATTTGACCCCGGAACAGAAACGCCATATTCAGATATTGACCCAATCCGGTGAGGTGGTATTGGCATCTCAAAGGAAAAAAAATTCCACATATTTGAAAGTTTTACCCAGGCAGACTCAAGCACCACACGGGAATTTGGAGGAACCGGACTGGGGCTGACCATCTGCAAGCACCTGGTGGAGATGATGGGCGGTGAGATCTGGGTGGAGAGCGACCCCGGCCATGGGTGTCTCTTTTCTTTTACCGCCTGGTTTGACATGGACACCCATCTCCGGCCACCTCGAATAACGCCTGCAGCTGAGATCAGGGGTAAACAGGTTCTGGTTGTCAGGCCAACACACCGGTTGATCTGATTTTGCTGGATGGGAAGATGCCGGTTCTGGACGGATTTTAAGCGCAGGGAACTCAAAGAGGCCATAGGTGCAGCCATGGGCCAGGCAATATCACCCGGAAAAGATGACCCTACCCCGGGAAACGGAGAATTGTCCGTCACGGAACGGGCATTGAACATTTTAATTGTGGAAGACGGCCAGGAGAACAGAATCCTCCTTCGGGCCTACCTGAAGAAAACCCCCACAAAAAAAATCCGGCGCTGGGAAGTGGAACAGGGGCGACCAAGGACCTATATTGTTGCCCTGACAGCCCATGCAATGAAGGAAGACCCCCAGAAGTGCCTTGACGCCGGATACAGTGATTATCTGTCAAAGCCGGTTAAGAAAAAAGATCTGTTGAAACTGATAGGAAAAAGGGTGACAAAAATATCTTTGCTTGCAAAAGAAGGCGAATAAAGACTCTCATAAGGTGAAGCATAGCTGACACCCAACAAGCGGTTTGTGAGTCTGGGCGTTGGGATCACCTCCGCCAATTGGTTCTGAAATATTGACACAAGGCAGTGACACCTATAAAAGTGATGGCAAATCTGTTATGAAAAAACAAGATCAACAAAAAGGGCTTTTACATGAATGATACCTTAAAAGTATTCTCAAGCGGGTCCAACACCCCTCTTGCCAGGGAAATCTGTAATAACATCGGAATTGCTTTAAGTCAGATCGAAATATCCAGGTTTTCAAATGATAACCTTTTTGTACAGATTCAAGAAAGTGTCAGGGAAAAGGATGTGTTCGTGGTTCAATCCCTCACCCACCCTGTCAGCGACCATATCATGTCACTCTTGCTCACCCTGGACGCCCTTCGCAGTGCCTCGGCCAAAAGGATCACAGCAGTGATTCCGTATTATTCCTATGCCAGGTCAGATAAAAAAGATGCCCCCAGGATATCCATTGCCGGACGACTGATTGCCGATATGCTGAAAACAGCCGGCGCCGACCGGGTACTGACCATGGACCTCCATGCGGATTCGGTTCATGGGTTTTTCAGTATGCCTGTGGACCATCTTACGGCTGTTCCGACCATCTGCGATTATTTTGCCGACAGCCTGGATCTATCCCGGGTGGTGGTTGTGGCCACCGATGCAGGAGGGGCCAAAAGAGCGGGCAAGTTTGCCGAACGCTTAAAAATATCCATGGCCATTATCGACAAACGGCGTATCAGTGATTCGGGTGTTAAACAGGGACTTGTGGTTGGAAATGTAGAAGGCAAGAATGTCATTGTATTTGATGATGAGATTTCCACTGGCAGCACCCTTGTCGCCACGATTCAAACACTTGAAAGGGCAGGGGTCCAAAAGATTTATGTGGGGGCCACCCACCCGGTGCTTTGCGGCAATGCCGTGAAAAACTTGAAGGCGTCGCCCATTACAGAAATAGTTGTTTCAAATACAGTGCATATCCCCAAAGAAAAGCGATTTCCGAAATTAAAGGTTCTTTCAATGGGATCTTTGTTTTCCCAGGCAATTTTGAGGATACACACCGGCGAAAGCGTGAGCGCCTTATTTCAATAAACCGCAAAGGTGCGGCGGTTTTATTTTGTTAGGGTACCATGAGAAGCCAGATGCCGGACACGGCAATGAGAGCGCCGCCAAAGGCCCGGATGGATACGTGCTCCTTGTGAAGGAAGATGGAAAAGGGAATAATACACACAGGTGTCAGGGATAAAAATGTGGAGGCCACACCCGAGGACAGATAGTGCAGGACCATCAGCGACAGGGATACCCCGATAAAAGGGCCGATGACTGCGCCGGTCGCCGTAAAGACAAGGGCCCGGGTGTCAGCAATTGCCGAGGCCACCTGACGCCATTTGCGGGTCAGGGTGAAAAACAGGACAAAACAGACAAATGCTGAAAGCGCTCGGATCTGGGTTGCGGCAAAGGGATCTAAAAACCCCGCTTCTGTTTGCATCCCTGCCTTGCTCATGACATACCCGCAGGCCTGGCCCAGCATGGCACCTATGCCGAACACGATTCCCTTCAGGGTGATGGCTCGCTGGAGTAATTGATTGGCGGTGTCCTTGGGCCGCTTTCTTTCAAAAATAACCAGCCCCACCCCTGTCAGGGTCACCAGCATCCCGGCCCATTGGTGAATTTCATAGATTTCTGCCAGAAAAACCCAGCCGATAAGGGCGGCCATTGGGGCTGAGAGGCTGAAAATCAACAGGGCGATTCTGGGGCCTAATTCTACCAGGGCCTTGAACAGGCAGATATCTCCCAGGAAAAATCCAATAATTCCGGAAAGGCTGAGAAACACCCAGGATCGCAGGGGAAAGTTCAGCGGAACAATTTCCCCGTTTTTGAAAAACAAAAACAATCCGAAAAGAACCAGGGCCGTTGATATCCTGATGATATTGACCGGGGTTGCGCCCACCCGTTTGGCGGCGGCTTCGAAAAACTGGACACTGACGGTCCAGCACAACACAGTTACAATGGCAATGAGTTCTCCGGTATAGGGCATGACAGTTTATCCGAATAAAAGAAAGTCTTCTAGATAAATGAGATATGGGCAAATTACAAGGGCAACTTTAAAACACACGTATTGTAAACAGAGGAAAATGGGCTGAATTCAAAACGCTTATGGATAAATGCCTTTGTAAATCAAATGTCTTTTGTCAAAGTTTTAATCTTGACCGGCATCTTGATAAAAAAGCCTAAAAAGGGTATATTTCTTAACTTAATTAAATTTTGATTTGAGAAGAAATTTTTTGAAAAAAAAAGATAAATTCACATTCCTGTGCCAGTCCTGTGGGTGCCAGACCCCCAAATGGATGGGGCGTTGCCCGGAATGCGGGGCATGGGATACCCTGGTTGAAGAGAAAATTATAAGCACAGGGTCGGGCCAGTCCCGTACATTTGCAGCTCCCAATCCCGTGTCCATAAATTCCGTGGATGTTACGGAATCCCATCGGCTTGTTACGGGCATCACCGAATTTGACCGGGTTTTGGGCGGCGGTATTGTGGACGGATCTTTGATTCTGATCGGAGGTGACCCCGGCATCGGTAAGTCCACCCTCATGTTGCAGGTGCTGGCCACCCTGGCCCGGGCCGGGAAAAAATGTCTGTACGTGTCAGGAGAAGAGTCGGTCCTTCAGCTTTCCATGCGGGGAAAACGCCTGGATTCAGGAAGCGATTCCCTTTTTATTGTGGCGGAGACCGATCTGGACGCTATTCTTTCAATGGTCGGAAAACAGCACTATGACGCCATGGTGATTGATTCCATCCAGACGGTGTTCCATCCCGAGGTCGCCTCTACGCCGGGCAGTGTGACCCAGATCCGGGAGGCTTCCATGCAGTTCATGCGTCTGGCCAAGACCACGGGGATCCCCATTTTTCTGGTGGGGCACGTCACAAAGGTCGGTGCCATTGCAGGCCCCAGAATCATGGAGCACATGGTGGATACCGTCCTTTATTTTGAGGGGGACAAGAGCCATGTTTTCAGGATTTTGCGGGCAGTCAAGAACAGGTTCGGGTCTACCAACGAGATCGGGGTTTTTGAAATGCGGGAAACTGGATTGGCCCAGGTGCCCAACCCTTCGGCGGTCTTTCTGTCAGACCGGTCGGCAGTGGCACCGGGTTCGGTAGTGACTTCCAGCATGGAAGGCACACGGCCCATACTGGTGGAGATCCAGGGCCTTGTTTCCAGTTCCGGCCTGGGAAATCCGAGACGCACGGTACTTGGACTTGACAACAATCGGGTGGCCCTGATTCTGGCGGTCATGGAAAAACGTCTGGGCATGAACTTATCCGGGCTGGATGTGTTTATGAATGTCATTGGCGGGGTCAGGATTGCGGAACCGTCGGCCGACCTTGCCATTGCCGCAGCGCTTGCGTCAAGTTTCCTGGACAAGCCGGTCCACAAGGAAACCACCCTGATCGGTGAAATCGGTCTGACAGGGGAGATCCGGGCGGTAAGCCATGCCCAGGCAAGGATAAAGGAGGCTTCGAAAATGGGCTTTACCACCTGTCTGGTCCCCAGTGCCGCCATGAAGCAATTGTCACGCGTCAAGGGAATGACCATCGAAAGCGTCAGTTTCCTAAAAGATGCCATGGAGGTATTATTTGATGGATAGAAAGACAAAGGGATCCCAGCAGAACCAGTGGGCAGACCATTTTACCCAGAAGGCCAAGTCGGAAAATTATCCGGCAAGGTCTGTGTATAAACTGGAGGAAATTCAGAAAAAATTCAAGGTCATTGTGCCCAAAGCCCTCGTGCTGGATCTTGGGTGTGCACCGGGTTCCTGGCTTTTGTACGCGGCAAAGCAGGTGGGCGGCCAGGGCCGGGTTTTGGGCATCGATTTGACCAAGGTGGAAATTAAATTGCCGGAGAATGTGACCGTCATCCAGGACAATATTCTGGCCCTGGAAAATCAGGGGTTCCTGGCACAGGAAAAAGGTTTTGACACGGTTCTAAGTGATATGGCACCTGCCACCACCGGTCGCAAGGATGTGGATGCATTCAAATCATTCGAATTGTGCAAAATGGCCCTGGAAACCGTTGAAAAATTCGGGGCGGTCAATTCAAATTTTGTGTGCAAGATATTTCAAGGCAATGAGTTCAAAGGCTTTGAGCAAGAGGTGAAGTCGGTATTCAGAGAATGTAAAATTTTTAAGCCTGAAAGTTGCAGAAAACAAAGCAAAGAAATCTATATAATCGCAAAAGGTAAAAAATAAGGAGATCGTATTCATGTCAGGACATAGTAAGTGGTCGACCATTAAACATAAAAAAGGGGCGGCCGATATAAAAAGGGGCAAGATCTTTACCAAGCTGATCAAAGAGATCACCGTGGCTGCCAGAATGGGCGGCGGGGAACCGGAAGCCAACCCGAGACTGCGCCATGCCCTGAATGCGGCCAAAGCCCAGAACATGCCAAAGGATACCTTTGAGAGGGCCATTAAAAAGGGAACGGGCGATCTGGAAGGGGTGAATTACGAGGAAATCTTATACGAAGGCTATGGCCCGGGAGGCGTGGCTGTTCTCGTAGAGTGCCTGACCGATAACAAGAACCGGACCATCGCCGATGTCCGGTATATCTTTGGGAAAGCCGGCGGGAATGTGGGAACAGACGGGTGTGTTGCCTGGATGTTTGACAAGAAGGGTCTGATTTCGGTGAGCAAGGAAGATGCCAGTGAAGAGGCGCTCATGGAAGTCGCCCTGGAAGCCGGTGCGGAAGATATCAAGGATGAAGGCGATACCTTTGAGATTATCACAGCGCCCGAAGATTTTGATGCGGTAAAGGATGCAGTGGATAAGGCCCAGATAAAATATCAGATGGCAGAGATCACCATGCTGCCCCAGAACATGACCCCGGTGGACGGAACGGAAGCTGAGCAGGTGATCCGTTTCATGGATGCCCTGGATGATTGTGATGATATCCAGAAATTTTATACCAATGCCGATATTCCGGATTCGATTTTTGACGCCCTGTAGGCGCAATTTATAATTTTCAAAACAGGATCCAGGTGAACGCAGATTTTTAAGAGTACTAATTTGCGTTCATTTGCATCCCATGGAAAAAAAACGCTGTGGGACTAATTTAAATTAATCATTTTTTGTACCGACCCCAGGGCGGCCAATCGTATATCTTCGGGCACCTTTATTTCTCCGGTCAGGTTTTCAAGGCTTGCGGCCACATGGTTTAAGGTGATTTTTTTCATGTCCGGGCAAAACATCTTGCCCGAGGCCGGATAGAATTTTTTATGGGGGTGGGCCTTGGAGATGGGATATATCAGACCGGTTTCCGTTCCCAGGATAAACTGGTCCGAAGTGGATTGTCCGGCAAACCGGATCATGCCCGAAGTGGATTGAACACTGTCTGCAAGTTCCAAAATTTTTGGCGGGCATTCGGGATGGGCAATGAAAAGGGCTTTGGGATGGGCGGCTTTTGCACAAGTCACATCTTCAACGGTCAAGGTATTGTGAAAGGGACAATATCCCTCCCATAGATGAATTTTTTTGTCTGTGTTGGCAGCCGCGTAGAGTGCAAGGTTCTTGTCCGGTGTCATGAGAATTTCATCCGCTGCAATTGAATTTGTAACCTTGATGACGTTGGCCGATGTACAGCAGATATCGGATACGGCCTTTACCGCTGCCGAGGAATTGACATAGGTTACGACCGGGAGATTGCCCAGTTCTTTTTTCCTGGCCCTGAGGGCAGCAGGGTCCACCATGTCGGCCATGGGGCATCCGGCATCGGGGTTGGGCAGGAGTACGGATTTATCCGGGGAGAGAATATAGGCGGTTTCCGCCATAAAATGGACTCCGCAGAAAACGATGATATCTGCCGGGGTTTTTGACGCCTGGATGCTCAGTTCCAGGGAATCTCCGCAAAGATCAGCAATCTGCTGGATTTCAGGCGGCTGATAGTTATGGGCCAGAATAATGGCATTTCTTTCTTTGGCCAGTTTTTGTATCTTTTTTATCAGCATCTGATCTATGCCTGTTGAATTGTTCATTGTACGGGTTCCTTTTATAATCAATCCATCTCAACAATACTGGATCCCTCGGGGATCTTAAACTCAAATGTGGATGCATTGGTGGTTGTAAATTTTATATTGGTAAACGCAAACAAGGTGGTATCTCCGTATACATTCCGGGTTGTGGCCTGCTCAATTTCATGGGTGGTGCGGGATACGCGGATAAGAATGGAAACCATGTCTGGATTTTTTTGTCTGGCGGTCAATAAAAGGGTCGCATGGGTGTCGGTTGCCTCTTTGAGCTGGATGGTAAAATTTTTCCGAATCAGCCCGATATCCGATAAAAATGACCCTCCCGCCCCTGCCTTGAAAAATTTTTGGGCATCCCCCCTCATCACCTGGGCCTGGTCGGGGCGATAGATCCAGAGGGTCTTCCCGTTTGTAATGATTTCATGGCGCTCCGGGTCCAGATACAGCCATCGCATCTTTCCAGGATGGCTGAACCAGGCTTTCCCGGAAGCAGTTTCCGTTACCTCCAGGGCTTCAAGTTTTGAGACCTGGCTGAAGTCTGCCTGGAATTCGGTGCCGGTATATTTTTTTTCAACGGCAGTTAAAATGGTATCTTGAAGTGTATCTGCCGAAATGTCTTTTGCAAGAAAGGCAAAAAGCAGAGCGCACACCAGCAGCAAAGGCATAAAAGTGCCAAGGCAATTCATCATCCACGTCTTACTTGAGAAGTTTATTAATGTCTTTTCGTTTGTCTTCTGCATACATTCGTCTCAATTTTGGTTTTTCAATTTTTCCAGTTGGGTTTCGGGGGACATCCCCGAAAAATATCTGTTTCAACTGCTTGTACCGGGGCAGGGCTGCCTGGAACGCTATGATCTCCTTTTCACCCAGCATGGCACCGGGTTTTACACTGATAATACCAGCCGGGATTTCACCCAAACGAAGGTCGGGCACACCAATAACCGCTATATCTTTAATTTTTTCATGGGTGAGAAAAAAGTTTTCAATTTCAACGGGGAATATATTTTCACCCCCATAAATGATCATATCTTTTTTACGGTCCACAAGCCAGATAAATCCGTCTTTGTCATATCTGGCAATGTCCCCAGTGTGGAGCCATCCGTTTCGGATGGTTTTTTGGGTGGCTTCCGGGTTCTTATAATATTCTTTCATGACCCCCGGGCCACGGACAATGAGTTCTCCGGATTCGTTGGCAAAAAGATGATTTCCCTGCTTGTCCACAATCTTTGCCTCCCAGCCGTTGCCAGGCAGCCCAATGGGACCGATTCTGTCTGCATTTTCAAGGCCCAGATGGACACATCCGGGACCTGTGGATTCGGTGAGGCCATAGTTGGTATCATAGGCCTGGGCCGGAAAATATTTTTTCCAGTTTTCAATCAGACTGGGCGGGACAGGCTGGGCACCTGCATGCATGAGACGCCATTGGGAAAGCACATAATTGGACAGGAGAATCTCTTTGTTTTCAACGGCAATGAGGATATCATGGGCCCAGGGCACCAGCAGCCATACAATGGTACACAACTCCTGGGAGATTGCCTCGATAATCCATTTGGGGTTCACGCCGTTGAGGAGGACGCACTTTCCGCCCACAAGAAAAGAGCCCATCCAGTGCATTTTGGCGCCCGTATGGTACAGGGGCGGAATACACAGGAAAATATCCTCGTGGGTCTGGCCATGGTGGCTATTTTCAAGATAGCAGGCATGGGAAAGGTTTTTATGGGTGAGCAGCACCGCCTTTGGGGTGCCGGTGGTGCCGGAGGTGAAATAAAGTGCTGCCGGATCTTCCATGCAAAGGTCGACATCGGGAAGAAGCGTCCCTTTTTCCTCACAGATAAAATCCTGGACAGGACAGGCCCACTGGGGACAGTCATCTTTTGGCCCTGAAAAAAGCCACAGGGTGACACATTTTTCCAATTCAGGCTTAACCGCCTCAATACGCCGGATGAATTCAGGCCCAAAAATAAAGACCTTGGCTTCAGCGGTTTGGGTGCACAGCAGGATCTTGTCGGACTCAAATCTGAAGTTCAAGGGAACGGCCCATGCACCGCTATACAGGATGCCAAAATAAAGGGGAAGCCAGTCAATGGAGTTGGTCATGAGCTGGACCACCTTGTCCCCTTTTCGGATGCCTTTTTTGCCAAGAGAATTGGCAAACCTGCAGGAAAATCTGTAAAATTCTTTCCAGGTGATCTGCTTTTTTACGTTCAGGGCGGGAATGCGCTCTACAATGGCTGTTTCTTCTGGATAGCGGTCGCTGTTTTGCGCGAGTATATCCGTGATTGTCATGTCCGTTTTTATCATTGGGTTACCAAGGCCTTGTGAATGAATATAAAAAAATCCTGCCGGGCAACTATAGACCACGGCAGGATTATATTCAACAGCTTTTACAAGCTTTTATTTGTCCTTTTTGACCTCTTCAAAATCTGCATCCACCACATCCTCATCGTCCTTGGACGGGTTGGCCTGGCCGCCAGCATCCGCACCCGGATTCTCCTGGGCTGCCTGCTGATACATCACTTCTGCCAGTTTGTGGGAGGCCTGGGAAAGGGCTTCGATTTTGGCTTTGATATCCTGGACATCCTCTGAATCCTTGGCCTGTTTCAAGTTTTCAAGCGCAGTTTCAATGCTTTTCCGGGTTGCTTCATCCACCTTGTCCCCGTGTTCCTTAAGGGTTTTTGCGGTCTGGTCACAAAGGCTTTCAGCCTGGTTTTTGGTGTCAACCAGTTCTCTTTTTTTCTTGTCTTCCTCAGCATGCATTTCAGCATCTTTGACCATTCTGTTTATTTCGTCCTCTGAAAGACCGCTGGCTGCCGTGATCTGGATGGATTGCTGTTTGCCGGTTGCCTTGTCCTTTGCTGCCACATGGACGATTCCATTGGCATCAATGTCAAAGGAGACTTCGATCTGGGGAACACCCCTGGGTGCCGGCGGAATATCCGCCAATTCAAATTGTCCCAGGGTTTTGTTGCCGGAAGCGATTTCTCTTTCCCCCTGGAGCACATGGATGGAGACTGCCGGCTGATTGTCGGCTGCAGTAGAGAATACCTGGCTCTTTTTGGTGGGGATGGTGGTATTTTTTTCAATGAGTTTTGTCATGACGCCGCCCAGGGTTTCAATGCCTAAGGAAAGCGGGGTGACATCCAACAGAAGGACATCATTGACATCCCCCTGGAGAACACCGGCCTGGATGGCAGCACCCATGGCAACCACTTCATCCGGATTCACGCCTCTGTGGGGTTTTTGACCGAATATTTTTTCCACCCGCTCCTGGACAGCCGGCATGCGGGTCATGCCGCCGACCAATACCACTTCGTCCACACCGCCACTGCCCAGGTTGGCTTCCTTTAACGCTGTTCTGCAGGGCTGTTCAAGGTTGTCCAGAAGATCTGCAACCAAAGACTCCAGTTTGGCCCGGGTCAGTTTAACGTCCAAATGTTTTGGCCCTGAGGCATCTGCCGTAATAAAGGGCAGGTTTATGTTGGTTTCGGTGGCTGTGGACAATTCCATTTTTGCTTTTTCAGCTGCTTCCTTCAGCCGCTGTAGTGCCATTTTATCCCCCCGAACGTCAATGCCCTGGGATTTTTTAAATTCATCTGCAATATAATCAATGATTCTCAAGTCAAAGTCCTCGCCACCCAGATGGGTGTCGCCGGAGGTTGATTTTACCTCAAAAACGCCATCACCGATCTCAAGAACCGATACATCAAAGGTTCCTCCGCCCAGGTCAAAAACGGCTATTTTTTCTTCTTTTTTCTTGTCAAGCCCATAAGCAAGGGAGGCGGCAGTGGGTTCGTTGATGATGCGCTTTACAATAAGCCCTGCAATTTTCCCCGCATCTTTGGTCGCCTGCCGCTGGCTGTCGTTAAAATAGGCAGGTACTGTGATGACGGCTTCTGTTACCGCTTCGCCCAGATAATCTTCAGCCGTTTTTTTGATGTTGGACAGGATAAAAGATGAAATTTCAGCCGGACTGTACTGTTTTCCCCTCAGATTGATCCGGGTGTCTCCGTTGGCAGCAGCTTCAATTTTGTAGGGAAGATTGGGGATGTCTGTTTGTATTTCCTTTGAACTGAATTTTCTGCCAATCAGTCGCTTGACGCCAAAGACCGTGTTCTCAGGGTTGGTGACAGCCTGGCGTTTGGCCGCCATGCCCACAATCCGCTCGCCACTTTCCGTCAATGCCACTATGGACGGCGTGGTTCTTCCGCCTTCGGCATTGGTAATGATTTTCACTTCTCCGCCAGCTTCCATGACCGCTACGCAGGAGTTGGTTGTTCCCAAGTCTATTCCAATAATTTTACCCATAATATACCCTCCAAGATATCTTTAATTTTCTATATTTTCTTTGGTTTTTTTGTTTGCGCTTTTTGAAACAACAACCATTGCCGGTCTGATCAGCCTGTCGTGAAGGAGATACCCTTTTTGAAGCACCTTTGTAACAGTGTTTTCAGGAAAATCGTCGGTTTCTTCCTGGGTGACTGCCTGGTGAAAGTTCGGATCAAAGGGTTTTTCTGCAGCGTCTACAGGTTTTAAATTAAAGGTTTCAAAAAGCTTGACTATTTCCTTGTGCGTCAGTTTTACACCTTCAAAAAGACCTGAGTTCTCTGAACTTTCCTGGGCACTTGCGATTGCCCGTTCAAGGTTGTCTACGACCGATAAAAACTGCCGGAAAACAGATTCATTGGCAAATTTTCTAAAGTCATTAATCTCTCTTTGCGTTCGTTTTTTGTAATTTTCAAATTCAGCCGAAAGCCTTAATACACGATCCTTTTCAGAAGCGATTTGATCTTTTAGTTCTTGAAGCCCTTCATCATTTGTCTTGCCATTCCCGTTTTCGGAATCTTTTGGGTCTTTCTGCGGTGGGGCATCTTGTTGGGGAGAATCGTCTTTTTTTTTCATTCTTGTTTTTTTTTCTTTTAGTACCAAATTATTTCTCCTGCTCCAAAATTCCTAATATTTAAGCGTTAAGTGATTAATAAGTATAAATGATGGCTGAAAAATAAGTCTGTTTGAAAGCATGTCAAGATATAAATAAAGCAGGGAGGGGTAAAAAAGAAAAGATCCGGCTGGCAGGCGGATGAAAGGAAAATTGCATGACCGGGATCGATCCACGACACAGAAGAGATCACTTATCGCTGCTTCCTTCCGGATCTGACGAGGTTCATGGCCTTCTGTTACGAGGCGACCGATCAGAATTAACCCATCCGGCCTGCGCAGCCGGAAGTAATATATATAATGGTCTTTTGTTTTTTTTTCAAGTCCAATCTGGTGTTGCCGATCTTTTTGTTGAAATGAATTTATTGTTTGAACAAAATAAAATTTTGGGATAATATGCAGGCCTATACAAATGATTAAACGATTTTTTTGGCAACAAATCCATGTCGTAGCGTTCAAGACAGGTACCTTCTTATATTAACACAGGAGAAAGATATGAGCGAAATCGTGAATGAAGCAGACCAGACTATTATTCGGCCGGGAACAGATGTTGTCGCTTCAATGGCAGAAGCGTTTAAAGATGAACTATTATCGGCCATCAATTCATCCAGTGGCAATGTGGTTATTGATTTGATAGGGGTTGAAATGGTTGATTCTGTCGGTATTGGTGTTATTATTGCGTCCCATAATACATTGAGCCAGTCGGCCCGTAAATTAAAAGTGATAAACGTAAAAAAGGATGTATATGGCCTTTTCACCACCATGAGGCTGAATCGCCGGTTTACAGTTGAAGGAGTCGGCAAATAAGGGGAAAATCAATGGGGTTGCGATGGATCTTATCGTGCTCATTTTTAAGCTTGATCTTGCTGACTGCCTGTGATGATAGAAAAGATGAGTATTCCGGGTTGGCAGATCTTGTGGCAGAAAGAAATGAAGCTCGCAAGAGTCTATCTGAACAGACTGTCCGGAAAAAGAACCTCGATCGACAGGACGCAAAAGATGGCTTAAAAGAGGATACCGCCATTGTAAGGTCTTTAAAAAAAGAAGAAATCTCTTCTGTTGTGCTTTATGAAAAACAGATCGAGGTGGTGGATTCATCATCCAGAATGGCCATTGCAAAGGGGGTTGCCTATATGAACAAAGAAGGGCAGATCGTAAAAATTAAAATTCTCAAGGAATAATCTGTACCCAGGGGCCGGCGCCTCATTTTTTGGAGCGATTTCTGTTTGAACCGTCCGGGAGGTCCATATAAGCTTCCGGTTTTTTTGTCTCCGTTGACAAGGGATTTTTTTCTTCCTTGGCAAGGATGGGTTCTTTTTCTTTGACAGGTATTTGGGGCGGGGTCAGTTTTTCCAGTTTTTCCTCAAGGTCTTTTATTTTCATGTTGGAATTGTATAGTATTCTGACAGAGTCCTCTTGTGCTTTTTCAAGCGCTTGTATGGTTTTCCTATTGGTCTTTAATCTTTTTGTGTACCCGTCAATGATTTTTTTGTGGTGGGCTTTCAGTCTTTTTTCAACAGATATCGTCATGGCGTGGGTCATGAAAATATTGATGAGTTCTGCGACCAGGGCGATGATGGTAACATAGACAAGCCCGTCTGCCTGCAGATAATAGAGAATAAAAACAATAATGATGGCTGTAAAAAATACCATTTTAAATCTTGCTCACACCAGGTTGTTGAAGATCAGTACCTTACGCAATTGTCCCATAATAGGTCAAGTCGACAAAACTTACAAATAATTTTTATGCCGTTAAATTTCAGTAGTGTCCGGTTAGGTTTTTGCTTGCCTGATGCTCTTTTGATCTTTGACAATCTCGTTCCGGCTTAGCTTATCAGGGTCTGGATTCTGTCCATTGAACAGTTCGTTTAAGATTGAG
>JAHIVS010000703.1 GCA_018816605.1 Pseudomonadota bacterium | reverse complement strand
TGAAAAATGAAAAAAGAAAACGGATTGTTTTGCTTGCCACTCATAGTATGAATCAGGAATTAATTAATGCTTCGGATATGATCATCCAATTATAAATTTTCCGTTCAAAAGTGGGGAGAATAACTTTAGAACAAATCTGTTTACAAGGTTATTCTCCAAACACATAGAAACCGATTATTGGGAATTTTGAACCAATGCGGCATTTGTTATAACCTAATTAAAGATCGACAATTAATGTCTTTTGATGAAATTTTAAAGTATATTGACAAAATGCGATTATATACTTTTGGGTTAATTTACATCAATTTCAAGTGTATTCGAAAATGAAGTACACGTACTGGCATCAGCATCCCAGGTGCAAAGCCTTAACAAATAGTGTCCCACGGTAAGCGTGGAGCTGAGCGTGACTGTACGGACGTCTGGATCGACTATTGCTTGCTGTGTTAGCGCAATGTTCCAATCAGGCGTGAGATAGTTATTTTTTACCCAGAAGATGTGGTAACCACCCGGATTCGATGAAATAATAGACCAATTATAGACCTGTGGGTCTCCAGCATTGGTTAATTGGAAGCCAGTTGAAGCCGTGGTAAATTTCACCGGTGTCGAAGTATAACCGCAACTCGACCCGACGGCCTTGCATACACTTAAGTAATAGGTGGTATTAGGCGCACCAACGGCGGTAGCGTTATCTGTGTATTCATTCCCTACTGGAAATACAGTCGAATTCGAGGTGCTGGGCGTAGGATCCGTCGACAGCAGCACAAGATAACCATCGGGGAAATTTCCATATGCATACCACTCCAGGTCAATGCTGCCCGCAACACTGGGGTTATCGGCGATTGCAGAAATCTCAATATAGGCATAGTCAGGCGAGAAAGTGAAATAAACGATCTGCGAATACGCAGAACAGCCGCCCGTACTTGAAACTTTGCACACCTGTACATAATAGGTACTGTTGACATCGCCGCTGACGGTTCCTGACCGGGCAGAACCATCGCTAACGGTAGTTACGCTATCAGAGAGTGTGGGGGTTTTTGTGGTTTTGGAGTACATAATCTTAAACCCGTTCGGGAATGATCCCTCGGCTGTCCATCCGACGCGGGCAACGCCTTCACTAAGTTTTTGAACAGAGGTAATAGTGATGACATCAGAAGATTTACTCCCAGGGAAATTAAAGACGTAAGGTTTTGAATAGGAAGTACACTTGCTGCCATTGAAACGGCATAAGCGATAATAATAACCATTGCCATCTTCGCCATCCACAAAGGCTGATCGGGCCTTAGGATCGCCAACGGCGAAGTAGGGATCCGAATCGTCTGAAGGTACTGGTGAAGTGTGCGAATAGACAATTCGATAGCCCTTGGAGCTTCCGACGTAATCTGTCCATTCAATATAAGCTTTTCCGCTGCCGGCAGTTTTCATCTTGGTGATGACCAAGGATGGGTCATAGACTACCTCGACACCATTAACGATCACGACGGCGGGTGTTCTGGTGGGTTTTGGCGTTTTTGTTGGAGCAGCGAAGGCGAATATTCCGAGGTCGCTGTAAACATCACAGGCACTATTCGTGAAACGGCAAACCCTCACATAATAAATCTTGTCATAATCATAATTAATCACACCAGCACGCGCGGTTGAGGTGTAAACAGAAGCGTAGGTGTTTTCAGGGTAGGTTGGTTGATTTTGTTGTTCGCTATAGACAATTTTAAACCCCGAAGGGAAATCTCCTGCGGCTTCCCATTTGATAATGGCCACACCTGGAGATTTCTGAGTAATGCTTGAGATTTTGATTTCTCCTGGCATTGTCGTTTTGGTGGGTCTTGGGGTTAGTGTGGCAGTTGGCAATTCCCCACCCTGCCCCGGGATATCAAGAATGGGTGTGGGAGTAAATGCTGAGGGGTCAGAAATTTCAAGGGTGGGCGAGATATAATCTTGTGTTAAAATCGCGGAAATTGTGGATAGCTCATCAAGAGAAGGTCCTGAAGGGGCTCCTTGAGAAGTACCAAGTAGATTTAAATCACATCCTGTTGACAGGGTTAAAATAATAATAATGACGAATAATAAAATACGTTTGCCCATTTTTCCTCCTCAAGCGAACAGAGTAGCATATTATATTATATAAGGAATAAGGGGATAAACCACCTACAGCTTTGTAATTTAGTCTATACGCATTTTTTACGACCTATCGATTATATTCCATAT
>JAHIVS010000060.1 GCA_018816605.1 Pseudomonadota bacterium | reverse complement strand
CAGTGCACGGAATGCCGCCGCTGTTCCGTCTTCTGCCCCTACGGCATTGACACGGCGGAAATCACCATCATGGCCAGGGAAATATTCAACCTCATCGGGTTGAACATCGACTGGATCGCCACCCCGGTGTCCAATTGTTTTAAAACCGGTAACCACCTGGGTATTCAGCCCCATGCCTTTAAGGACATGCTGGATTTCTTTGTGGAAGACCTTGAAGAGATCACCGGGGTCAACTGCGCTCCCCAATACCAGAAAAAAGGGGCGGATATTCTTTTCATCACGCCGTCCGGGGACGTGTTTGCCGATCCCGGAACCTATACCTGCCAGGGCTATCTCATCCTGTTCAAGTACCTTAAGGAAAAATACGGCCTGGACGTCACCTGGAGCACCTATGCCTCCGAAGGGGGCAACTTCGGTTTCTTCACCTCCCATGAAACCATGAAACGCCTCAACGCCAAGATGTATGCAGAAGCCAAGCGCCTGGGGGTAAAATGGATCCTGGGGGGTGAATGCGGTCATATGTGGCGGGTGATTCACCAGTACATGGACACCATGAACGGCCCTGCCGATTTTCTTGACGTGCCCATGAACCCCATCACAGGAACGATTTTTGAAAATGCCAGGTCCACCAAGATGGTTCATATCACCGAGTTCACGGCCGATTTGATCAAACACGGAAAACTGGAACTGGACAAGGGCCGCAATGCCAACCGCATCATGACCTTCCATGATTCCTGCAACACCTCCAGGGGTATGGGCCTTTTGGACGAACCCCGGTATGTGATCCAGAACGTATGCGATAACTTTTTTGAAATGCCGCCCAACACCATCCGGGAACAGACCTTTTGCTGCGGATCCGGATCAGGCCTCAATGCCGGTGAAAACATGGAATTGAGAATGGCCGGTGCCTTGCCAAGGGCCAATGCCGTCAAATATGTCCATGAAAAATTCGGCGTCAACACCCTGGGGACCATCTGCGCCATTGACAGGGCAGCCCTTTCCACCCTGTGCGAATACTGGGTACCGGAAGTGGAAGTTGCCGGAATCCATGAGCTGGTGGGAAATGCCTTGATTCTACCGGGTGAAAAAAATAGAACCCAAGACCTGAGAATGGAACCATTACCGGGTTGCGAGGAGGATGAATAATGAATAAAAATTTAATTATCGCAGGACTTGCGGTTTTTGTCATTGCCGTGCTCTCCCCCTTTTGGTTCAACCTGGTGACCGTCACCCAGGCCGCACCGAAACCGGAGCTTCTGGGCAAGGCCAAGACCGAAAAAAAATGCGTGCTGGACAAATATGATATGAGAGCCAACCACATGTCCCTGCTGGATGAATGGAGAGATTCCGTTGTCAGGGATGCAGACCGGATGTATACGGCTGCCAATGGTCATTCTTTTAATATGAGCCTTTCCACAGGGGAAAATTCCTGTCTGGGCTGCCATGAAGATAAGGAAAAATTTTGTGACAGCTGCCATACCTATGCATCGGTAAGTCCCTATTGCTGGGAGTGTCACACAAACCCCAAGGAGATTCAATGATGAAAAAGAGCAGAAGAAGCTTTCTTAAAGTAGCAGGGATTGCTGCCATTGGATTGGGTGCTGCTCCGGCAATGACCTTTGCTGCATCTGATTCCCATGGCGGGGCCCAGGCCGTGAAAAGCAAGAGCCAAGAAGCCCTTTCGGCCCATCGCTGGGGCATGGTAATTGATACGAGCAAACTCAATGAAGAAGTTACGAAAAGCATAGTAGAAGCCTGTCATCGCAACCATAACGTGCCGGATTTCAACCACGAAGTGGATCAAGAAAAATATCCCAACACCCGTCCTGTCAATCACAAACAGGAGATCAAATGGATATGGGAAGAACATTTTAATTATGCGTTCACGGACAAGGAAGACGAATTTCTGGCGGAAAAATTCAAACATCTTGGTTTTCCGGTCACCTGCAACCATTGTAAAAAGGCCCCCTGTGTCCAGGCCTGTCCGACCCAGGCGACCTTCAAACGTGAAGACGGCATCGTGCTCATGGATTTCCACCGGTGTATCGGCTGCAGATTCTGCATGGCCGCCTGTCCCTACGGTGCAAGAAGTTTTAATTTCAGGGATCCACGACCCTTTATTGCAGAAACCATCCCTGAGTTTCCCACCCGGTCCAAGGGCGTGGTTGAAAAATGCAATCTCTGTGCGGAGCGCCTTGCCATAGGTCAGATGCCCCATTGTGTGGAGGCTAGCGAAGGCGCCATTGTCGTGGGCGATCTTGAAGATCCTGAATCTGAGGTTCGGGTTCTTCTCAATGAAAACTATTCAATCAGACGTAAACAGGCCCTGGGTACAGAGCCTTCTGTTTACTATGTCGTTTAAGAGAGGCGAGTATGCTTGAGATAGCTTTAAAAGGAAGTAAAAACTATTGGTTATGGATAGTCCTTCTGCTCGCTGTCATTGGAGCCGGAGCACTTGCTTATGTCGACCAATTCATCAATGGTCTGATGACAACCGGAATGAGCCGGGATGTGTCCTGGGGATTTTATATCGCCAACTTTACCTTTCTTGTGGGGGTTGCCGCAGGCGGGGTTATGGTGGTGATTCCCTATTACCTCCACGACTATGAAAAATTCCACAGGATCACCATTCTAGGTGAATTTCTGGCCGTTGCCAGCCTGGTCATGTGTCTGCTTTTCATAATTGTCGACCTGGGCCAGCCCACAAGGATGCTCAATGTTTTGCTCTACCCCAGTCCCAAATCCATGCTGTTCTACGATATGCTGGTTCTCAACGGCTATCTGTTTTTGAACATCATCATTGGATGGAAGGTGCTGGAAGCCGAAAGAAATCAGGTGGAACCCCCCATGTGGACAAAACCGTTGATTTATTTGTCCATCCCCTTTGCCATCGGCATCCATACGGTAACCGCCTATCTGTATTGCGGCCTGCCGGGCCGCGGCTATTGGCTCACAGCAGTACTGGCCCCCCGCTTTCTGGCCTCTGCCTTTGCTGCGGGTCCGGCCTTCTTGATTATCCTGTGTTATATCATCAGAAAATTCACCAAATTTGATCCGGGCTGGGAAGCCATGCAGACCCTTGCAAAAATTGTTTGCTGGGCCATCATTGCCAACCTGTTCTTTTTTGTCTGTGAATGTTTTGTGGTCTTTTATTCCGGCATTCCCAGTCACATGGCCCATCTCCAGTACCTGCTGTTCGGATACCACGGATACCATGCCCTGGTGCCCTGGATGTGGTCCGGGTTTATTCTCATGACCTTGGGAGCCATCTT
>JAHIVS010000449.1 GCA_018816605.1 Pseudomonadota bacterium | reverse complement strand
CTCCCGCTATTCCCTGGACGTGCCCGCACTTTTCCACCACTACGGACTCAACGAAATCTGGCAGGAAGCCTATGCTGAAGTAAAGAACGTCACCTGGCTGGGCTGCGGGTCCTGGGATCCGTGTAACTTCACCACCCAGGAACCCATCCGTAGCCTTGCAGACCTCAAGGGCAAACGGGTGTTCACCTTCCCCACGGGCGGCAAGTTTTTGAAAAAATTCGGTGTGATTCCGGTAACCCTTCCCTGGGAAGACGTTGAAGTGGCGATGCAGACCAAGGAACTGGACGGCATCGCCTGGTCCGGCATTACCGAGGCCTATACCGTGGGCTGGGCCAACGTCAACAAATACTATCTGACCAACAACATTTCCGGTGCCTGGGCAGGATCATATTTTGCCAATTCCGAAAAATGGGATGCCCTGCCCGAACATTTGAAAACCCTGTTCCAGATGGCCATGGACTCTTCCCATTATCACAGACTCTACTGGTATTGGTGGGGAGAAGCCCACTATAGAACAAAGGGCGGAAAACTGGAGCTGACCACCATTCCCGAAGCAGAATGGAAAACAGTGGAAGATGAAGCCCTCAACTATTGGGACGAGATCGCGGCCAAAAGTGAAAGAAGCGCCAAGGTTGTTGCCATCCTGAAGGAATATGCCAAAACCATGCGGGAAGCGGGCGCTCCCTACCGGTATTAACCTTTTTAAAAAAACACTGCCTTTTGGAAGCAGTCCTGTTCCAAAAGGCAGTGCTCCGTTTAAAACACAACCCAAATTGACAAGACCACAAAGGAAGTTTTTATGCCCAATGCAATAAAAACCTATGTAAGATGTGTTGACGCAGTAAACCGGCGGGTCGGAAAACTTGCGCTGTATCTGGTTTTCGTGATGATGGGCATTCTTTTGTTTTCATCAATTTCCAGAACGTTCTTTAATGTTCCCTTTGACTGGACAATGGAAATGGCCCAATTCACGATGGCGGCCTATTACCTGCTCGGCGGCGGCTATTCCATGCAGCTTCAGGCCCATGTGCGCATGGATGTACTCTACGAGCGCTGGTCTGAAAAAAAACGGGCCATGGTGGATGTGCTGACTTCGGGATTTTTGATTTTCTACCTGGCGGTTCTTTTGTACGGCGGCATTTCCAGCACCCTGTACTCACTGGAATACGGCCAGAGAAATTATTCGAGCTGGGGACCGCCCATGGCACCCATCAAGATCATCATGGTAATCGGAATCATCTTAATGCTGCTGCAGGCGATTGCTGTTTTCTTTAAAGACCTGGCAAAGGCGAGGGGGAAAGAACTGGTATGAGTAATGAATATATTGCGTTGTTAATGTTCTCCACGTTGATGCTCATGCTTGTGACCGGCCAGCGTGTGTTCGGAGCGGTCGGATTTGTTGCGGCTGTTTCCGCCCTCCTTCTATGGGGCGGCACAGGGGCGGGAGAAATGCCGTTCAATGCCAGCATCGGTCTTTTAAACTGGTATCCCCTGCTCACCCTGCCGTTGTTCATCTATATGGGGTATATGCTGTCCGAATCGGGTATTGCAGGCGATCTGTACCGCATGTTCCATGTGTGGATGGGACCGCTTCCCGGCGGTCTTGCCCTGGGAACCATCGTTCTCATGGTGGCCATCTCCGCCATGAACGGACTGAGTGTGGCCGGTATGGCCATCGGGACCAGTATTGCCCTGCCGGAAATGCTCAAGCGAAAATATGACAAGATCATGGTCACCGGCGTTATCCAGGCCGGCAGTTCCCTGGGGATCATGGTGCCGCCCAGCATCGTTCTGGTGCTCTACGGCATGATTGCCCGGCAGCCGGTAAGTCAGCTGTGGCTGGCAGGTGTCTTCCCCGGGCTGTTGCTGGCAGTATTGTTCGGCGGCTATATTGCCATCCGGTGCAAACTCAATCCCGAGCTGGGGCCGCCCTTGGCCCAAGAAGAGCGCCAGATGCCCAGAAAAGAAAAACTGCGGCTCCTGTATGCCGGCATCCTGCCTTTGGCCATTATTTTCTCCGTGACCGGACTGTTCATGATCGGGGTCACAAGCCTTGTGGAAAGCTCTGCCGTAGGTGCAGCCGCGGCCACCATTGCCGCCATTGCCAAAAAACGGCTCACCCGCAAGGTCATGGACAACACCCTTCACATGACCCTGAGCGTTTCCTGCATGTTCATGTGGATCATCCTGGCTGCCCTTTGTTTTGGGGCTGTTTTCGACGGCCTGGGTGCGGTCAAGGCCATTGAAATCCTGTTCCTGGAAAAATGGGGCCTGGGTCCCTGGGAAGTGCTGATCATGATGCAGGT
>JAHIVS010000448.1 GCA_018816605.1 Pseudomonadota bacterium | reverse complement strand
AGGGAAAGCTCCGGGATGCTCATGACCGTGAACTTGGGCGGTCTTCCCATCAGTTCGGGCAGCAGGCACTTGAGCACATGGTAGCCGTGGCCGCATTCGCTGAGGACCAGGGTTTGAATCCCCAGTTTTTCCGCAGGTTCCACCACCATGCGGGCAATTTTTCGGGCAATGTCGTCCTCGCCGGTAAAATAGCCCCAATTGGTCACATCGGTGTGGAAAGAGGACAGGGTCCAGGTTTCCCCCATGGCATAAAATAGTTTTCCCATGGCTGTCAAATGCATGAGGTTGATGCCAAGCTCTCTTGGGTTGGGCAGGTAGAGAAATTTTGATCCGGCCTGGTCGTGGGGGATGGACGCATTCGGGTCATCCACCTCATCCACAAATTCTTCGGACACCCATTCGACGGTTTCCACAAACTCTTCCTGGGTCAGCCCGTTGACATCCCCTGTTTCCAGCCTGGATTTGATGCCCTTAAGGATGTCCGGCGGGATCTGGCCCCGGGCAATGGCAAGGCTTCTGGCCTTGCGGACCACCTTGTCCATGGTAATGCCCATGGGGCAGCCCTGGGTGCACCGGTTGCAGATAAGGCAGTCCCAGAGCATCCGGCTCTCCACAAGCTGTTCCTCCAGTCCCAGGGCTGCCATGCGCACCATTTGCCGGGGCAGGGGGCCTCCTTCTCCGTCAAACCAGGTGCACCTGGAATTGCAGGCGCCGCAGGTCAGGCATTCAGCGATATTGTCTCCCCGGGTAAATTGGTTGAGCAGACGACTCAGTTCTGATTGTGGTTTTATGGTTGCATTCGCCATTATGGTTTATCCTTTTTTGCCTTGGAAATAATGCGCTCAAATTTTATGGTTTCATTGGCTGCCACAGGTTCCCATGCGATTTTGTCCGGGGTGATTCCGGGCATTTTTGCAAGGGTGTCCAGGGCTGACCTGGCGGCGGTGCTGCCGTCCATGGATCGGCAGTTGCCTTCATGGCAGGGGCTGACAATGATTTTGGCGGCCCCGTTGATCAGGCCTTTTAATATCATGTCGCAACTGATGCGGCAGGCGCAGGGAAGGGGGATCACCTGGCAGGTTTTTGGGAGGTCTGCTTTGCCGGCTGCCAGGGCAGCCGACCGTTCACAGGCAAAGACGACGGTTTGGCCTTTTTTGCCCCAGTCAATCACCCGGTTTCCAATCTGGTCATTGGTGAAGTTTGTGGATTCAATGGCATAGGCCGGGCAGTTGGCCACACACAAGTGGCAGGAAAAGCAGGCATTTTCCATTATCTGGGGCCGCATTTTTTCGTTGAGAAAAATGGCCCCATGGGGGCAGATTCTGTAACAGGTGAGGCATTTGGCGCATTTTTTTTCATTGACCATGACCCCGGTCTCTTCTGGGGGCAGGGGGGTGGGGTGGGTTAAGGCCGATAAAATCTCCTGGATCTCCGTTTCCAGATCCTCTTGGTCCACCTCGTCATGGCAGGTGCCGGCAAAAAAGATACCCCTTCTCGGGCTTTGGATGAGCCGGTGCCGGACATTGGCCGATTGCAGAAACCCTTCCCTGTCCAGGGGGGTGCCCAAAAAGGAGGCAAGGGCTTGAAAGTCTTTGTTGGCACGGATGCTTTCGGGCACAACCAGGCTGTCGCATTCCAGCTCAAGTTTCATGCCCGGCAGGGTTGCCTCCTTGAGACGGACAAGAAAGCCGTCTTTCCGGGCCGTGATTTCCATGTCCCCGGCATCATCGAACCTGAGAAACCGGATGCCCTGACCCCTGGCCCGGTCATAAAGAACCTGGCCCAGGGCGCCGTGAACCAGCATTTTGTTCAGGACAATGGTGACCGCTTTGCCCGCCTTTCCGGCAGCCATGGCGGCAAGCAGGGCCCTGCGGGCAGTGGTTTTAAATTCAGGGCCGAAATAATCCAGCAGGATCAGGATTTTTTGCGGGCAGTCTTGGGGGGCCAGTTGTTCAAAGGCCCTCAGGTCCATGGCTGTTTGAAATCGGCCCGGGCCTGTATTGGAAATGAGGGCAGCCTCTTCTGCGGCAATGATGGCGCCAAAGGTTACGGTCTGCTTTTTGCCCCGGTCTTCAAAATAAATGGAAAAATTGCCCAGGGTGCCGTCCACGGCAAGAATTTTTGCATGGGGCAGGGCGACCGTGGAAAGGCTGGTACCCGGGTCAAGGCCAAAGGCATAGGCCAAAAATCCTTTGGCGGCAATCGCCCTTGCGACCATGGCCGCCTGGGGCCCCTTGCCCAGGATGGCCACATTCATGCCCGGCTTTCGGGCAAGGCCAAGATCCCGGATCACCTTTGCGCCGGCAATCCGGCCTTCCTGTTTTGAGGAAAGAATGTCCTTGGGTCCGGCCGCACACCCTGCAATATAAAGGTCTTTGGACACAAGGGCATCCTGGGTGTTGAAAAATCCCCAGTCATTGGGAAGGGCCTCCAAAAGGGTTGCGGTGTCTTTCAGGCCGGGCGGGGATTCCATGCCCACGGACAAAACCACCAGGTCAAACTCGCGTTTGATCCGGGACAGCCCATCCTCGGTCACCAGGGACAGGGCGCCCGTGTCCGGGTTTTCCAGGATTTCGGCCGGGACTCCCTGGACAAGGGCCACCTGTTGGGAAAGGGTTTCGGCAGTCTTGCGGATTTCCTTGCCGACCAGCTGAAGGTCCATGTAGAAAAGGGTGATACGGGCATCCGGGATTTCGTGGGCCAGTTTCTGGGCATGGCGCAGGGAAATTTTGCAGCAGACCTGGGAGCAATACTCTTTTTTCAATTCCCTGTTTCGGGAGCCAACGCATTGGATAAAGGCAATCCGCGGGTTTTGAACTTTTCCCAGAAGAGTTGCCAGGCCTTGTTGACGGATCAGGGCATTGAGCTGGACCGTGGTGATGATGTTTTTGCCGGCTTCCCAATGAAGGGAGAAAAGTCTGGTCGGGTCAAAGGGAGAGAATCCCGTGGCCATGATCACCTTGGATGCCGAAATGGTTTTTCCCGAGGTCAGCAGGGCTTGAATCCCCTGGCCGGTTCGGTCAAGGGCGTTGATTTTTGTGTTCAAATGAAGGGTGATATTTTTTTGTGCCGTTACCTGTTCTGCCATTTCATGGGCCAGGCAGGCACCGCAGTTCTGGCAGGTATCCGTGGCCATACAGGCCCACAGGGAGGCGTTCCCGCCAAGGTGGTCCGTTTCTTCGACCAGGTGGACAGACAGATCCTGATGGTCCAGAAAACGGGCTGCGGCCATCCCGGCCACACCGCCACCCAGAATCAGAATGCCGAAAGATCTTTTGTTCATTATTTCCTCCAATATCTAAAGAATACGGGTTCACGAATGCTCAAAGGGGGGGATCCCGTTTTTCTTGGCTATGGGTCAATTGCCCGCCACAGGCAATTTCTTATCATAAAATTTGTGCAAATTAAAAGACTTTTATAAACAATTGAAAATAAACGGATTATCCGGTGTTTGTCACCCCCACAATGTGGTGATTAAAACAAAAAAACAGACACTTTTTGGTTTAACAAAAGGGCGGGAAAAGGAGGGGCTATAGTCCGGTCCGGATCGCAGCGCCCAGGATAAAAAGCAGGAAAACCAGGGCCAGGGGTTCCAGAAGTCCCGGATGAAGCAGGTTGCGGACCACCCGGAAAAAAGGAAAGAAGAGGCAGCCCCAAAAAACACCTGCGCCAAACCCGAAAGCATGGGCAGACAGATCCGTGTTTTCCCCCTGGCTGAACAGTCCCACCAGGGTGGCGCCGGCAAACAGAGGAATCAGTCCCTTCAATTGAAAGGGGCGGCCTTGGAGGGTCATCTGAAAGGCTGCAAGTATCCCGGCCGCTCCCATAACGGCTGTGGAAGCACCGATGGACAAAAGACCGGTTTGATGGAGATGGGCATTGATCAGGTTGCCGCTGGCCCCGGCCCACAGGAGGAGAAAGGGACCGGTGCCGTATCCGGTCAGGCTGATTACCGGGGCGGCAAAAATGAGGATACCGGCCAGGTTGCCCAGCAGGTGCTGCCCGTCGGAATGGAGAAACAGGGCGGTGATGGCCCTGAAGGTTTCTCCCTGATTGATGTAAAGGGAAGATGCGCCGAATTTTAAAATTACCTCCTGGTGGATGCGAAGGTGCTGGCAGATCAGATGGATGACAATGAGGATGGCCATTATCCCATAGGCACCGGGGGCGTTAAAGGATGAACGCTCACAGGGCTGGGTTTCCGGGGAAAGGCCGGGAAATGAATTTTCCTGGAAATACCGGTCAACATTTTTGGCGGCGGCTGTTGCCTGTTCTCCGGGCACCAGAATCTTAAACTGCGGACCGGTCCAGCCCGATGGTTCCTGTCGCTGGGCCCGGGCAAAAATGCCCTGGGATGCCAGGATGAGCAGGATCAGGTCTGCTTTTTTCCCGGACAGGTCTTTAAAAATTGTTTCCATTTCCATGGGTTTCACGCATACTGTCCAATAAAGAAAGTGTTTATCCTTTGTTTATCCCAATTTCAGGAGAAAATAAAGCATGCAGATGATCCGATTCATGACCCCAGACCATGGGCCGGTCTTTGGGATTGGCTATGACGGCCATACCGCAAGTCTTCTGGCCGGAGATATTTTTTCAGATTTTACGGACACAGGCCGTCGGGTAGCGGTTCAAACCCTTTTGCCCCCCATCCAGCCGACTGCCATTTTTTGTATCGGTCTTAATTACCGCCAGCACGCCGAAGAGACAGGCCTCAAAATTCCCCAATACCCGGTGGTTTTTATGAAAAATCCAGGGGCTGTTGCTGCCCACGGCCAAGCCATTGAAATCCCGGTCTCCTGTTCAAATGTTCCCGAGGTGGATTATGAGGCAGAATTGGGAGTGATCCTGAAAACCCCTGCTAAAAACGTATCCGAGGCCTGTGCCCTGGACCATGTGCTGGCCTATACCTGTGTTAATGATGTCTCGGCCCGGAGATGGCAGAAGCATGGGGGAGGAGGCCAGTGGGTAAAGGGGAAAAGCTTTGATACCTTCTGCCCCATGGGGCCTGCCATGGTGACCCCGGACGAGGTGGGAAATCCCCAAGACCTATCCGTTGAATGTATTCTCAACGGCAAGATCCTCCAGAAAGGCCATACCAGTGACATGATTTTTTCCGTGGCCCGGATTATTTCTTTTTTATCCCAGTCTGCAACGCTTTTGCCCGGGACCCTTATTTTAACCGGCACACCGGCGGGTGTGGGATTTGTAAGGAATCCACCGATCTATCTTGTGCCCGGCGATCAACTGGACACACGAATTGAACGGATTGGAACCCTGGAAAACCCGGTGATCCTGGAAAAAAATACAGATGGCCCGGGGTGAAAAATTAAAAAAACGCCCGGGAAGAAGGCGATGAAACTTCCCGGGCGTTTATGGGGGTGCGGAGTGCTTTGGACAGCTTATTGGTTGTAGCCCCTGTCTTGTCTTGGGCAGTTGCCGCTGCCGCCATTAGGGCCGCATCCGCCGCATCCGCCGCGGCCGCCCATAGAGAGTTCAGGGGCAATCTTTTTGGCTGCCAGCTGATAATCAATCCGTTTGGTTTGCATCTGGCCCTGGAGATCTGTTACAGCCTTGGACAGCGCTTCCAATTTGGCTCTGTCAGGGGAAGAGGTTTCCATGAGCAGGCGCATTTCCTGGTGCTTTGTCATCATGGCGGACCGGACTTCGTAGGTCTCATCGATGAACTTCTGGTTGAGTGCGGTCAATTCATCCTTTTGTTGTTTGGACAGATCGTTCCAGGCTGAGGACTCGCCGGTCCCATATCCCTGGCCTGCTCCCCCGCAGCCCTTGCCGGGTCCCCATGAAAATGCGCTGGTGGCCAGAAGTGCAACAGCCAGAAATGAGGTGATGACGATCATTGATTTTTTCATAATACGCTCCTTGTTTGGTTTAAGTGTTTTGATCGGTATCGATCCTTCTGAATACCATAATAGCAAACCTTGTGCCAGAAGAAATTTTTTTTTGTAACACCCCTAAATTAAAGGGCATTTTAAACCATTCCCCAGGGAGAGCTTTTCATATCTCCAAAGGGTCTGTATCGTTTATACCCAAAGGGCAGGGGCAGGTGGATATAAAATACCCATGTTTTATGTTCGTTGAAACAAGGGGACCTGTGTCCAATAGTTTTCCCCCAAAAAAACGTTTGACAGATACAATATTTCAAAATATAGATTGTACATACGTTCGATCAATTTATAACAAGGCAGAAAATGGGAAGAAAAAGCATAGCAGACAAACGGCGGACCCAAATCATCCAGGCGTTTTATCGATGTGTGGTCGGCCAGGGGGCAGCCGGGGCGTCCATCCGGAAAATCGCCAATGAGGCAGGGGTCTTGCCCAGCACCCTCCACCATTATTTCAAGGGCCGGGATGAAATCATTGAAGAGGCAGTGGTCTATTTTACGGACCTTATTTTTGAAGGGTTTGCAGAAAAAATGAACCATCACCATGATGCCGGGGTCCGCCTGTCCAAGGGAATTGAATTTATTTTCAGCAAAGGCATGATCAATGCCGAATATACAGGTTTTTTTTTAGAATGCTGTGTGGCCGCCCGGCACAATGATAGGATCAAAGATACCATTGCCGATCTTTTTGCAAGGTTTCGGACGGCTATCATGGATCATTTGAACGGCATGGATGGGTTTGCCTGTCTTAATGACCGGCAAAAGCAGATGTGCGCTTCCATGATCGTGGCCCTCCATGAAGGGATCGAGCTGCAATGGTTTGCCGATTCCGGTGCGGTCAGCCTGGAAGAGGCCCTGGAGACCACCCGGGCATTGATCCGGTTTTTCATTGAAACGCCCATTGGCACAACATGAAGGAGGCAAAAAGATGACCCCCCATTGGAATGCGGCCTACGAAACCTATAAAGCACTGTTTAAAGGGTGTCGGTTTCCCCTGGCCTTTGTGGATCTGGACAAATTTGATCATAACATTGCCTATGTGGCAAAAACCCAGCAGAATACGGGCAAGACCATCCGGGTGGCCTCCAAGTCCATTCGATGTCTGGAACTGATTCAACGGGTGTTTGAAAAGGGCGGTGGGGCCTATAAGGGGGTCCTGGCCTTTACCATGGAAGAAGCCGCCTTTCTGATTGACAACGGACTGGACGATATTATTGTGGCCTATCCTTCGGTCCAGGTAAGCGACCTGGATATTTTTATAAAAAAAACCCGTCAAGGCGCCACCCTTTCCCTGGTGGTGGATTGTCCGGACCACCTGGTGGCTTTGTCAAAGGCCGGACAAAAGGCCGGTGTTCTCTTAAATCTGTGCCTGGACATCGACATGTCCTATCGCCCCCTAGGTAGGCTTGTCCATCTAGGGGTAAGGCGCAGTCCGGTTCATTCCGTGGACCAGGCCCTGGAACTTGCAAGGGCTGCCGGCAAACTTTCCGGAATCCGCATCAAAGCTGTCATGGGGTACGAAGCCCAGATCGCTTCCATGAACGACAGGGTTCCGGTCCAATTTCTTAAAAACAGCCTGGTCAGAGGGTTTAAAAATCAATCAATAAAAGAACTCACCCGGCGCAGGCAGAAGATTGTGGACCGCTTAAGGTCAGAAGGCCTGGAAATATCTGTGGTCAACGGCGGGGGCAGCGGCAGTCTTGTCTCAACCGGCAGGGACGATTCTGTCACCGAGGTTACGGCAGGCTCGGCTTTTTTTGCCCCGGGTCTGTTCCGGTATTTCCACCAGGTGGCGTTTGAACCGGCTGCTTTTTTCGGCCTCCAGATCACCCGGATTCCAAAACAGGGGATGATCACCTGCCAGGGGGGCGGCTATGTGGGATCGGGAGAGGTCAATGCCAACCGGCTTCCCTGGCCCGTCATGCCCCGGGGGCTGAAATACCTTCCAATGGAAGGGGCAGGAGAGGTCCAGACGCCCTTGAAATTGCCGGACAATTGTCCGGAAATGGGGCTTTGTGATCCTGTTTTTTTTCAGCACAGCAAGGCCGGGGAGTTGTGCGAACGGTTCAACCGTCTCTACCTGGTCAGGGAAAATAAGATTATCGGCACAACACCCACATATCGCGGGCAGGGCCATGCATTTTTATAAGGAGGGAACAGGTGGCAACAGAACAGTTTCGGATTTTTGATTTTATTTTTGTGGGGGCCGGTATTTCAGGCCCTTTTATCGCCAATGACCTGGTCAAGGAGGGTGCCGACTGTCTCATGCTGGAAGCCGGCAAAGCGTATACCCGCAGAACCTATCCGACCAACGGTCTTGACGGGACCTCCCAGATGTATTGGTCCGGTGGGCTGGAACTGGGCCATGATGCCAAGATTGCCTTTTTGCGGCCCAAGGTCGTGGGCGGAGGGTCCATCGTGAACCAGGCCCTGGTGGACCGTTTTGATGCGGATGCCTGGGATTCCTGGCGATCGGTTTCCAAGGTTGCCGATTTTTGTGTGGACAGGATGGCCCCCTGGTATGACCGTGCGGAATCGGAGATAGAAATCCAGGAAATACCGGCCCATTTTAGAAACAAAAATGCCGAGATCTTTGACCAGGGATTTAAAAATCTCAAGTTCGACAATGCCCCCCTGAGACGTGCCCAGAGCAATTGCCGCCTGGAAGAGGGCAATTGCTGCATTGAGTGCCTCAACGGGTGTCGGCTGGGAAGCAAGCAGAGCACGCCTGAAACCGTGCTCAAAACCGCCCTGGAAAACGGGTTGACCCTGGTGCCCGAGATTGAGGTGACCCATATCCGTGAGCATAAAGGCGGCATCCGGGTAATCGGCCTGGACCCAAGGGGAGGGCAGGTGAGCTACCGGGCCCGGAATCTGGTCCTGGGGGCCGGTGCCATCGGCAATGCAAGGCTTCTGCTCAATTCCGGGTTCGGAAAAAAACTGCCCCACATCGGCAAAGGATTTTTCTGCCATCCCCAGTTCATGAGTTTCGGGGTCTATGAAGAGAAGATCAACTCCCACCTGGGGGCCTTCCAGGCCTTTAAATCCGATGACAAGGGGTTTCGAAAGGAAGGGTTTAAGCTGGAAAATGTTTACGCAGGACCCGAAGGAATTGCGCTTTTGGTACCGGGCTTTGGACGGATCCACCATGAATACATGGAAAAGCTGCCCCATTTTGCCTGCATCGAGGTGTGTACCCGGGATACAAATCCGGGCCAGATAAAGGTCAACCCCAAGGGAAAGGCCCTGATCCGCAAGGTTCAGAATGCAGAAGATCTGAACCGGTACGAAAAAGGGGCAAAGGTCATTGATGATATTTTCAAGAGCACCGGCGCAAAACAGATCGTCCATGGGCGGTTCGGCATCGGTCTGCATTTAATGGGATGCTGTGCCATGGGCACCGATCCTGGCACCTCTGTCATTGATCCGGAATTCAGACTCCACGGGTATAAAAATATTTTCAGTGCAGATTCGAGCATTTTCCCCAATGCTCCGGGGATAAATCCTTCGTTAACCATCATGGCCCTTTCCAAAAAAGCCGCCGACAGCATATTAAGGAACCGATAAGATGACCCCAAAAATGATGATTTCAAGATATTTTTCCCAATCCCAGTTGAAAGGGCTGCTGAAAGCTGGCGATATCATTCTGCCGGGCACCCAGGTGTCCCCGTCTTTTTCAGCCACAGGCTGTGTCCATCACATGGACCGCATGGCAAAATATTTGTCAGAAGATGACCTCAACGGCCTGCGCATGGTGTTTGCAGTCTTCAGATGGATGCCCAAATGGAAAATCAAACTGATACTTAAGCTGTGCAACCACAGCAGCCGCCTGCCCTCGTTTATCGGGGCCGGCCTGCGCATGCTGGAAATAGGGCTCAAGGGCGCCACACTCTCCCCCTATTACGCCAATCTCACAGCTCCCGGCTATGACGGCAATAAGGTCTATGATGTGATCGGCTGGCACCCCAAAATGGTGGTCAACGAAGACGGTGTCCCTGTGAAACCGGCGCCCGTCAATCTGGACAATCCCAGTTCCGAAGATGTCGCAGCCGTATACCAAAAAGCCCGGAAGGCCGCTCCCGAGATCCGGGACTGGGGGGTGAAAAAAAGGCTGGAATTCATCTCCAACCTCAAGGCCGTGATCCTTTCAAACCAGGAGTATATCCTGGACCGGCTCCAGGCAGACACGAAAAAATCCCGGTTTGATGCCATTACGGCCGAGATCTTCGGGACCCTGGATTTTCTGGATTATCTGGAAAAACACGCCGTCAAATTTTTGTCCGACCGCAAGGTGCCCACCCCCTTTGCCCTGATGGGAAAAAAGTCAAAGGTTTATTTTGAGCCTTTGGGAACGGCCCTGCTGATTTCTCCCTGGAACTATCCGTTTTACCAGGCCATTGTGCCCATTGCCCAGGCCTTTATCGTGGGCAATGCCGTGGTGTTCAAGCCCTCCAGTGACACCCCCCTGAAAGGGCTTGTGGAAGACCTACTTGCCCAGGCCGGATTTTTGCCCGGATGGGTCCAGATCGTCTATGGCCAGGGACGTACCATCGGCAACCTTCTGGTGGACGGCCGGCCGGACAAGATCTTTCTCATCGGCAGCCAGCCCGTGGGAAAGGCCATCATGGAGCGGGCCAGCCAACACCTGATTCCCGTGGAGCTGGAACTGGGGGGCAAAGACCCCATGGTGGTGTTTGAGGATGTCAATATTGAAAGGGCCGTGGCCGGGGCCATCTGGGGGGCCTTCACCACCACGGGCCAGTCCTGTACATCCGTGGAACGCCTCTTTGTCCATGAAGAGATCTATGAACGTTTCAAGGAAACCCTGGTCAAGGAAACCTTAAAACTTGTCCAGGCAACCGATGGGGACGGCAGTGCCGATATCGGCCCCATGACCACCAAGGGCCAGGTGGAAGCCATTGCCGCCCAGGTTGCCGATGCCAAAGAGAAAGGCGCTGTCTTTCTTACCGGCGGCGACTGGGACGGCCGGACAAGTTTTGTGCCGCCCATGGTGGTTGAAGGGGTGACAAAACAGATGCTCATGGACCGGGAGGAAAATTTCGGACCCCTGCTGCCCCTTTATTCTTTTTCAAGTGAAGCCCAGGCCATCGAGATGGCCAACGATCCGGAATACGGCCTGTCCGCCAGTGTCTGGTCCCAGGATCTGAAACGGGCAGACCGGGTGGCCCGCATGATTTATACCGGCAATGTTTCCATCAACAATGTCATGCTCACCGAAGGCAACCATGCCCTGCCCTTCGGCGGGGTTGGCAAAAGCGGGTTCGGCCGGTACAAGGGTGAGTTCGGGTTTTATGCCTTTGCCAATATCAAGGCAATTCTCATTGACCAGAATTCAGCCAAGATGGAGGCCAACTGGTTTCCCTATACGGCCAAAAAATATCAGATTTTTTCAGACTTAACCCGTGCCCTGTATTCGCCGGGCAAAATTTTACCCCTTATCAAGGGGGCATTCTACGGGCTGAAGCTTGAAACCTATGTCAAACGGCTGGCCAAGAAAGGGAGAAAATAGCTTCTGGAAATTACGGGTGTGATCCTTTGGCAGCCCGTCTAAAGGCACTTTCTTCTGTGTCGGGGGCTGCCTCCAGGTCAATTTCCTGGTCAGCCATGACCAGGGGCGTCATGGGCAGATAGGCCAGCAGGAGCATGAGGCGGCCGGCCGAGAAGACAAAAACCGCCATGATTCCGCTCTGGATGTCTATGGCCAGGATGGTGCCGGCACAGGTGATGAATCCGGCCAGGCTCAGCCAGGGGCTGAACCGGCGGAATCGCGGCCTGAAAGAAGGGCTTGCGGTCCGGGATTCATAAAAGGTGGCATAATTGATCAGGGCATAGGAAACCAGAAAAAACATGGACACCACCTGGGCGATGAAATTTAACTGCCCAAGGGAGATGGTGGGGACGGCAATGGCACCGGAAAGCAAAACACCCCTTCTGGGGTTGTCTGCAACACCGACCCCTTTGGCAAAGGGGTTCCGTATTTTAAAGATTTTGTCCTTGGCAGAAGATTGCAAAAACCCGGATCCGTCCCTCCAGGCCCTGTCCGGAAGCTGGGACCGGTTGAAGACCCTTCCCGGATGCCGTGCAAAATAGTTTTGTAAAATGCGGTCAAATCTAATTGACGTAAATCCCTTTTGAACTTAGAGTGTAACGGGATCCGGCCCGGAACCATTGGCTGCGCCTGGTGCAATCCGGTTGTTGCGGCCACAGTGCAGTCGTCAATGGTGAGCGGGCGGGTTGACATCCCATTTTTTTTAGGGTCCATAGACAATTTATAGGGCGGTGAGTGCCGGCATGAAGCGGTTTAAAAAGGTCTACATTGAAATTACCAATATCTGCAATTTGCGCTGCAATTTCTGCCCCAAAACCCATCGGCCCCTGGAAATGATGGATAAAAAGCGGTTTAAGCGGATTTTAGCGGCCATCCGTCCGTATACAGACTATGTTTTTTTCCATCTGATGGGCGAGCCCCTCCTGAATCCAAATCTGGCCGGATTTTTTGAAATGAGCCACGAGGCCGGGTTAAAAGTTAATATCACCACCAATGGTACGCTTCTTGGACAAAAACTGCCGGGTTTGCTTAAAGCCCCTGGCCTGAGACAGGTGAATATCTCCCTGGGCAGTTTTGAGGCCAATGGGATGACAAGGTCCCTGGAAACCTATCTGACGGGGGTGACCGATTTTGTGAACCAGGCGGCAGAAAACAGCAAGATCATATCTGCCATCCGGTTATGGAATATTGACTCTGTGCGCTTAAAGGGGAGCAACCGGCTCAATGAACAGATTCTGCAATTTTTGGAATCCCGTTTGGGCCTGGCGCCGGGGGTTTTTTCCGTGCTTTCCAAAGACACTCCCAGCATGATGCTCAAAGAACGGGTCTATTTGCATTTGGCGGAAAAATTTGAATGGCCGGATTTGGAAAAAACCGATGAAAACCACAATATTTTCTGCCATGGCCTGAGAGATCAAGTGGGAATCCTGGTCGACGGAACCGTGGTGCCCTGCTGCCTGGACAGCGACGGGAATATCCCTTTGGGCAATGTGCTGGACAGTCCCATGGAAGAGATCCTGCACGGTGAGCGGGCCCTTGCGCTGTTTAGTGGGTTTTCACGACGTCTTGCCGTTGAGCCTTTGTGTCAAAAATGCGGGTATGCCCGGCGGCACTAAGCTGGCCAGAGCGCACTGAATCCGGGTGGAAGAAGGTGAACGGCCGTCCCGTTTTTAAAATAACACCCAAGGTTCTGTTTACTTTCTACCCGGTATGGGGTAGGTATTTGGATATAATTTACCCATGTATCTGGAATGTGGTGCCGGAACCTCCTGATTTCTATGCCAATGAAAAATGGTATTGTTTTTGCATAGAAGGGCGTATGAACCTGTTTAATAAAAAATTTTCTCCCCTGATCTCCCCGTTTATGATGGCCGGGGTGTTGGTGGTGTTGTTGCCTGTTTTTGCCTTTATGACCCTGGACCGGATGGAACGGCAAAAGGATTATATAAGGGAGCGGCTGTTGATCAAGGGAATTTCCCTGATCCGGACCTTTGAAGCCGGAACCCGGACCGGGATGCTGACCATGAGCTGGGGGGCCCAGAGAATCCAGGCCATGCTGCTCGAGACGGCGGGTCAGCCGGATGTCGATTATATCATGATTACCTCAAAGGACGGACAGATCCTGGCCCACAGCGATGGGGAGAAGGTGGGCGGAACCTTTGATGCCATGCCCGATATTGCGGCTGTCAGCAAGGACACCCTGCTGGTTTCCCACCGGATAAGAAGAATCAACGACCATTCGGTCTTTGAGGTATACAAACGGTTTACCCCCCTGACCATGGGATTCCGTGGCCGGCATAACCCCACGCACGGCAGGGGCCATATGGGGACAGATTTTAAACCCCAAGTGGAACCTTTGCCGGGATCTTCCGGGGAAAATATCCAATATCCAGGGTGCGGGAAAGAGTTCTCCGGCATGGCCGAACACTATATATTTGCCGGACTTTCCATGACCCGGGCAAATCTGGCCCAGGAGCGCCTGGTCAAAGAGACCATCGGCAGGGGCTTTCTTTTTTTTCTTATGGGGTGTATCGGCATGATCTGCCTTTTTGCCTTCCAGGCCTATCGGTCTGCCAAGGCCTCGTTGACCAGTGTAAAGGCATTTTCCGACAATGTGGTCCAGAACATGCCCGCAGGACTGGTTACCATTGACCTGGACCACAAGATTACCTCCATGAACAGGGAGGCCCGGGAGATTTTAGGGCAGGTGCCGGAAAAACCCTTTCCCCAGATGATGCAACTGGTGGCTGAAATGGAGACATCAGGCAAACCCATATCCAGGGAAGTGACGCTCCAGCCGGGGAGTTCCCATGAGCTGCGCCTGGACATGACGGCCTCCCCCATTCTGGACAATGAAGAAAGTGTCCTGGGGTTTTTGTTTTTGTTTCGGGATCTGACCCAGCTCAAGGAATTGAAAAAAGAGGTGGAAACCACCCGGCATCTGGCGGCCATCGGCAAGCTTGCAGGAGGGGTGGCCCATGAAATCAGAAACCCTTT
>JAHIVS010000447.1 GCA_018816605.1 Pseudomonadota bacterium | reverse complement strand
TTCCCGCTCCCTGTCTTGGCCTGGGCCAGCAGGTCCCTGCCTTCAAGCACATGGGGCAAGCTTGCCGCCTGGACCGGGGTCATCTCGTCATATCCCATGGCCGTAAGATTCTCAACCATCGACCTGCCCAGGGGCAAGGTATTAAAATAGTTCATCAAACCCTTTATTGCAGACCCTTAAGGTCCTTTATTATATTCACCAATGATGGGCCCTTTCATAGCCAATTGCTGAGTATATCACAAACCGCCCGGATACATCATAAATTTACCATAAAAATAAATAATCAGATTCATCCTGGCGGTGTGACGTCTAAAAGAACACCGGAGACCCTTGGCTATAAAACCGTGATGGTGTCCGGATACAGGGTCAAAGACTCAAGTCCGGTTTCCGTGACCAGGAGGGTATTTTCGATGCCCACCACCCCTTGGCCCGGGAAAACCACCTTGGGTTCCAGGGCGATGAGCATCCCAGGGGAAAGGGCCAGGGTCTGACCCTTGGCGATAAAAGGGAACTCGTCCAGCTCAATGCCCAGGCCGTGGCCGGTGAACCGGATTTTGGGCTTTGCCGCTCCCATGAAAGTGTCCTTGTATCCTTTTTCATCTGCCATGGCCATCATGGCCTCGTAGATATCCCCGGTAATCGTACCGGGAACAGCCTGTTTTTTAATGGTTTCCTGGATATCCAGCATGGCTGCGTGGGCCTCTTGAAGATCGCAGGACACCTCTCCCAGGGAAAAAATCCGGGCATGGTCGCTCAGATACCCGTCCAGGGCAAACACATAGTCCACCAGGATGGGCTCATTGGGTTTTATCACCGCAAAGGAAGGGCCCTGGCCCACATTGGGGTTCATCCCGGCACCGCCGGTGGGGGATGCAAAGGCACCGGGAACTGCGGCCCCGGCACCGCACATGATATGACCGTAAAACAGATAATTGTCCCACATGCGCATGCGGATCAACCCCTGGTGCCCCAGGGATCTGGCAAAGGATTCCAGCATCCCGGCCAGCTCGATTTCCTTCATGCCGGCCTTGAGCAGTTCCGGAACCTTTGCCGCCACCCGGTCTGCCAGGGCCGAGGCCTTTTTCACACAATTGATTTCAAAGCTGGACTTCACGGCCCGCTGGAGCCGTATCTGGGTCGAGATATCAATGATCTTGGCGGTTTCAAAAATCTGAGAAAACATCAGATACAGGTTGGCAGGCATCACATCCAGCTCCAGGCCCAGCCTGTCGGGTAAAGGCATCTTAAGTTTTGCCAGGGTTTCCGGGATATTTTTGGGGCTGATCAGAAAAAGGATCCGGTCTATCCCGGACTCTGCCCTTGCCCGGGTCAAATCCTTGAAAACCATGAAAACAGGATCTCCCAGGACCGGCACATAGAGCCATCCCTGCTGGGTGGTGCCGGTATAATAGAAGAGATCCGCTTTCTGAACGATGAGGGCGCCGCCAATATCAAGGGCGGCAAGTTTTTGTTGAAGCCCATGAATTCTTGTTTTAAGCTCTGCGGCAGGGATAAGCCGGGTGTAGCAGGTAACCCCCTGGTCTGACAGATTTGTCATTGTCTGCTTCATGGTGTTCTCCTTGTTCGTTGGGGCAAAATTTGCATTCAGGCCGTTAACAACACCATGAAGGGGAAAAGCCTCTCTTCGTGTTCTTCATGAGCGTCCCGGTAAAAAAATTCAAAAAGCCACAGAAGGCCTGGCATAAATGCCGGCCTGCCATGGCTTTTCAAATATGAGATAAATAAAACTTATACCTTATTTATAGTCATAAAACCCTTTTCCGGTTTTCCGTCCCAGCCAGCCGACTTCAACATATTTTCTCAGCAGGGGGCAGGGTCTGTATTTGGAATCCTTGAACCCGTCGTACAGGGTTTCCAGAATGGCAAGGCAGGTGTCCAGGCCGATGAGATCGGCCAGTTCCAGGGGCCCCATGGGATGGTTCATGCCAAGTTTCATGACCGTATCAATGTCTTCGGCCTTGCCCACGCTCTGGTAGAGGCAGAAAACCGCTTCATTGATCATGGGCATGAGGATCCGGTTGGCA
>JAHIVS010000732.1 GCA_018816605.1 Pseudomonadota bacterium | reverse complement strand
CGCCAAAATCCGTCCTCATTTATAATCTAAAATTTATAATTTATAATTTCTTCAACCACTCCCCACTATCAAAAAAACAAAAACCCCGTTAAAATTTTATTTTTACTAATCATAAATCAAAGTATTTTACAACCAAAAACTCCTGCTTTTCAACATCATAAACAAAAGTTTTTTTAACCACTTTTTCATTACAATTATATTGTTCCGTACTTATTCCAATTTCACCATTATTTAACCATTTCAAAGAAGTTATAAAATTAACTGTATAATCCTCATTCCCATTCATAAGCTCGCTGACCTTGTCTTTTTCAAAATATTCTAAATTAATTACTCCAAGATAATTGCCTGCGTTACAAAAACCTCCATGCACCCCTCGTACTATTGCCAAATATCTGTTATCAGGCGACAAATAAAAACTCATACTCGCCCCAAAGATTTCATTATCAACCAAATCCAATTTATTCTCCTCAACATCAAATTTAAAAATAGCATGAGTGCAATTTTGCGCTCCACACATAGTAGAGGTAGTCACTGGAAAATAAAAAATATTTTCAATTGGTTCAATAATATCAAGCCCTATATTATGACCTGCATGAACCAGATCAGAAATCAAAGTTTCAGAAATTATATCAAATACACCACCCAAATTTAATCTATCTACCGAAATCACAGCCACTTTTTCTTTTTCAGAATTATAAAAAACCAAATTTCCCAAATCCCTATCCCAAATAACATCAGGACCAAAAATCTCCAAATCAGTCTGCTCATCAAAACTATTAATAACATTGGCTGTTATATCTTTCTCAGAATAAGCCGCATTTTCATTCCCCAACCCAAAAGAATCAGAAGCAAACCAAATGGTCTGAAAAACCAAGAACAAAACCAGCCCCACTTCTGTCAAAGATTTCAAAATTTCCTTAAAAGATTCTTTTCTCAAATGATTTTGCGCGCAAGACACGATTCTTTGAGTTTCAGGATCATGCAAATGCAGTTCTAACGGCTCATCAACACCCACATTACTAGTCCCAGCATTATAAGCTGCCACGGATTTTCTCAATCTATCTTTACCATTTTTATATTTAACATCATAAAGATACTTAAAAAAACTTACTCCACCTCTGATATTTTGTTCCAAATCAAAAACATCATTAACTGGACTATAAAAAGATTTCGTTTCATTATTCAAATCTTTTAACAAAATTTCAGAAAGTTGCATCACCCCAAAAGCCACTTCCGGCCTATCTTCATCAAAAGAAACAGTATAAGGAAAAAAATTAGATTCACATTGAGATAATGCCAATACCATTTCTGGTTTAACATCAAGTTCCTCGGCAATTCTTGCAACCTTCCTCTGAATTGCCTTTTTATCCTCCCCTTCTATTTCAAGAGCTAAAGAATAAATATAGCCAATTTGGTTCTCGTATTTCACTTTGTGCCATCTATTGGTAGAGAGCAAACTATCATTGGAGGGATTCCTATATCTTTCCCCCTTCACAGCCTTTTCCAATATCTCAACTTCTGTACCCTCACCAATTTTCTCTATCAAAACTTTAGATTCCGTGTTAGGTTCTTCTCTAAGATGAGAATAATCCCAAAACACCTTAGCTTTCAAACTAAAATCCATTTCAATTCCCAAATCCAATTTAATGTTATGAAGAATAGGCATCCTATCCGCCCAAAATTCAATATAATGTATTCCTTGATTTAAATTTTCATCAAATTCCACTTCAATTTTTTTCTTCTTTCCCATTATCTTCCAAAGCGCCCAACCCAACACCCCTCCTGCCAAATACCAAAATCTTTGCCTTTTCTCTTTAACATTATTCTTGACATTTCCATCAATAATTATTTTTACATCATCACTGTCCCATAATCTTTTCTGAATAGTCACCTCAACCGACAAAGTCTTAAGAGGCAAATCCACCAAAACCAAAGTCACCCATGGCCTCCTATCCCCATCTTCAGCTTTCTCATCAAGAGATAAATTTAGATTTTGAATATCAGATAATTCTTCTATTTCAATGCTCTCAACAAAAGCGCTGTTTTGAGGAATTAAATCAATCGCATTTTCCCCTTCTTTTAAAACAGTTAAAAAAATAATTTTCTTTTTTAGCCCTTTTAGTTTTGACCCGTTAAAAGCTGGGGGAATATTAAATTTTTGAATATTTTTTTGAGGAGAATTTTCTCTAAAACTCAAACCATTTATTTTGACTCTCAAATCCTCATCATTATCTAAACCATCCTGCCCCTTGGCTTTACATCTCGCCGATACAAAAATACCGGCTAACCCGGATTTTGAAACTTGAAAAGTATATTTATAAGGTTTCGTTATATTCTTTTTCAATTTCATTAGTGTTAATTATAACACAAGAAACAAAAAGAAAATTTTGGAACTAAAAAGGGGGATTTTGGCTCCGCCAAAATCCCCCGCGTCGTCTTTGCGAGAAGCGACCTCTGGGAGCGACGAAGCAACCCAGCTTTGTACAGACGGATTTTGCTTCGCAAAATCCGTCTTCGCGAGCGTTTAGCGAAGCGATCCAGTCCACCCGCCCCAGCTCACCTTCACGAAAATTCTAATATTACCCTAACGTTAGGGTAACGTTACCCCAACGTTATACGCAAAATTTAATTTAATAATTGGCAAAAACCCCAATTATTTTCCTGATTTATAAATCAAAAACCTAAACACCCCAACTTCAAAGTTGGGGTGTTTAATTTGGCTATAAATATGGTGTTTTTTAACTAGTTTGGTTTCGTGAAATTAAGGTGTTTGTGCATTTATTTAAATTTAATTACAAACCACATAATGCAAATATTCAACCGTTTTATTTGCTATAAAATTTCTATTTTCTGATTTGTCCGCTTTGAACCTATTATATTCTTTTGTAAAATTTCCATACTTACCCCGCAGGCTCATTATTTCTTTTATATCATCCAAAGTCATCAAGCCCTCATTGTTATAACTTAAAAATATATATTTTGCTTTCGCTTTCAAGATTAAATCATTAAACACTTTTTTTACTTGTGTCCTTGAACAATAAAGCGATTTTTGATTTTGGTACTCGCGCAAGCCAGTTTTTCCATGGATTTCTGGATTATCATATTTTGCGATAGTTTCAAGCATATGATAATTTGTCGCATATT
>JAHIVS010000446.1 GCA_018816605.1 Pseudomonadota bacterium | reverse complement strand
GCTGCTGACAAGGGAATTCTCCTGGAGATTTCCGGCCGCAAGGGCCACAGCCTGACCAACGGCCACGTGGCAAAGGTCGCGGCAGCGGCCGGGGCCATGCTGGCGGTAAATGCCGATGCCCACGGGCCGGGGGATTTTCTAACCGGGGAGATGGCGGAAAAGGTGGCGCTTGGCGCCGGTGTGAGCCGGGACGGTTATCGGAAGATCAGGGATAATATGACCGCCCTGCTCCAGCGCCTGTAGCAGGTTCGAGTCCGGCTTCCCCTCTTCTTTGGCAAGGATTCTCGCGGAGGGTGCATGCGCCGTGTTTTATTCAATGTCCGTCAGGTAATCTTTCAAGAGGCGTATGCAGCGTTCGGTTCGCGCCGCAGCCTCCTCGCGGCCCTTCTGTTCATAGTACATCTGGTTCAGCTCAAGTTTTTCGACGGCCAGCCTGATTTCCAGCCGCTGAACTGTAACAGATACTTCCCGCCAGGCGGCAAGCGCTTCCCTGGCATGTTCCTCAGTAGTTATTTCCATGGGTTCCTGCTCCCCGTACCTTGACTTTTCAGTGGATTCCAGTCAGATATTTCAGTCTTGTAACATTATCATTTTTTAAACGCAAATCACGTTTTATTGCACCTGAAAAAGAATAATGATATGCGGATTGGAAATCGGCCGGGCTCTTTTTTCTTGACACCTTCCATCATCTCTCTCTATACCAACGAATAGATATAAAATTAGAAGCACCCCGTATGCGTGAATCATTTTTTATAAAACGTATAAACGCAAATCTGGGGGTGGCAGGAAACCAATTCCATCCCGAAAAATTTTCGAGGCCATAATGTATGTGTTACGCACAGGATGCCAACGGCAAGCTCTAAAAAAATAATATCATGAGAAAACTTCTAATTTTCTTCATCTGCATTCTGTATGTAAATCCATGCTTGGCCGCTTCAGATTCTGAGAAAAGTTGCAACTACACCAAAAAGTGGGCCAATTTTACATGGTTAAAGGTTACGTATCATAGCTCTGACTCAACATCACAGTCTTCGTTCGAGTTTTTTGAAGCCCCAAAAGAGAGACTTTTCTACGCCTACTCAGAGCAAAGCCCAAATAAATTCAAATTGTTTTTTATTCCTATGGTGGCGGCTGCATACCAAGATGTCAAAGAAACAGGGATCAAAACATATCATGAGTGCATTCCAATAGTAGGAGACACATATTCAATTTTTGAAAGCTATGCAGTGAAAGCATTATATTTTCTTGGTAGAGCAGAAAATGAGGGGGCGATAGCGATAAATGATAAAAAAACAATCAAAATAAAAGAAGAAGGCCCCCCAACTCGGATTCAGGTAAATCCCGGAGACCATATGACCATGGAAACACCATGGGAATTATCTGGAACAATAGAAAAAAACGCAGATGGAGATATAAAATTTAACTTCATTTATTCATTCTATAAAAATGGCAAAGAAATCATTGCTCCGATTACAGGCAGTTGGAGCAACCGAAAAACCGAAATTCCAATTCAAGACCAAGAAGAGCTTTCAAATTGGCTGGTATGCATTTCAGGTGATTACAAGGGCGGTTACGAGAAGTCTGATTTCGTCCCAGTCGTTGATGACTTTTCAAAATTAAAAACAATGAAAGATTTAAGAAAATTAACACAATAAAAATTATAGCAAATCGTTTAAGAGGGACAGCAAGAGGCCCGGTTAATTTGAAACAGAATAGCCATAAAAATACCTGCTTGTCAGCCCCTCATTCTCAAAATTGCTAATCGGGTAGCCGGGGGTTTCTCTCTCCCGGCCCCCACAAGGGTTATGAATCCGGTCCTGCTCTGCTCATAAAACGATAAAACCTCCACAGGGCAGGACCCTGGAAGGCTTTATCGCGTGAGTTCGGAAGCCCTGCTCTCTACAGGGTCCCGGAGGATAGGGTATATAAACTGAATGGTGATTCAGTATATCGTATTAAATATGAACTATATATATCTGTCAAGTTGAAAATGAAAAAATTTCAGAGCGCCTTCTCGATGGTATTGCACAGGGTTTCCAGGACCTTGATACGGGCGAAATATTTGCTGTCTCCTTCCACCAGGGTCCAGGGGGCAAACTCGGTGCTTGTCCGGTCCACCATATCGCAGACAGCCTGTTCGTAGGCATCCCACTTTTCGCGGTTACGCCAATCCTCGTCAGTGATCTTGAAGCGTTTGAAGCCGATCTTTTCCCGCTCCTTGAAGCGCCGCAGCTGCTCCTTCTTGCTGATGGCGATCCAGAACTTGACCACCAGGATATTGTTGCGGACAAGCTGCTCCTCAAAATCGTTGATCTCGCTGAAAGCCCGCATCCAGTCCGATTCGGAGCAGTAGCCTTCAACCCGTTCGACAAGCACCCGGCCGTACCAGGTCCGGTCAAAGATGGCAACCCGCCCCTTGCCAGGGACATGGCGCCAGAAGCGCCACAAATAGGGCTGAACCCTCTCTTCTTCCGTGGGCGCGGCAACCGGGATGATCTTGTATTGCCTGGCATCGAGCGCACCCGTCACCCGGCGGATGTTCCCTCCCTTGCCGCCGGCATCGGCGCCTTCATAGGCAACGACCAGAGAGAGATTTTTCTTGAACTTGGCCTTGCGGGTGAGTTGATTAAGATAGCCCTGGAATCTCTCCAGCTCTTTTTTGTACACGGGCTTGTCATACATCAGGGACAGGTCCAGTGATTTGAGCAGGTTGTCCTTGTCGGTATGGGGGACGATCGGCGCTGCTGTAAGCACCGTGGGGGCGGATTCTTTCCGTTCCAGTCGTTTACGGATCGCTTCCAGCAGGATTTTACCCACGGTCAGGCTGCGATAACGGGCATCGACCCCTTCAACAACAATCCAGGGCGCCACGCCTGTACTGGTTTTACGCAGGGTACGCTCCGACCACTTGCGGAACTTGTCGTAAATTTTAAAACGTTCCCAGTCCGTATC
>JAHIVS010000445.1 GCA_018816605.1 Pseudomonadota bacterium | reverse complement strand
TGGGTTTGTTCAATGATTTCCATTTATTTGCTTTCCAGGATCAGGGGAACCGTCAGGCCGCCGTCCATTAAAAACAGGACGGATGCATCCTTGCCTTTTTCTTTAAGGGCACGGTCAATGGCTGTCTGGAGATCGGAAAAAGGGGTGATGAACAATTTTGAAATTATTTCCGGGGCCACATCGGTTACACCCCACATCTGCGCCCACAGTCCGATTTCAGCCATTTTGGCGGCTTTGTGATAGCCTAGGACATATCCTTGTTTAATTTTATCCAGAGCCGCCTTGGGAGTGTCGCAGGAACCCAAGAGATCGGCAAAGGCTTTGCCGCCAATACCGTCCCGGCATTTGGCCACCAGGATCATGACCCCGTTTTCCTTCAGGGCCAGTTTGGCATTGTCAATGCCCTTCTGGGCCTGGTACAGATCGATGTCCTGGGGAAATTTTACCACCGAGACCACAATATCGGCCTTTTCCTTTAAGGGGGCTGCAAAAACTTCATTGGCCTTTTCAATGGCGGCATGGAAGGAATCATGGATATGGCCTGCACAGGTGGCATAGACCTTGTGGTGCTTGTCCAGAACCGTCATGATGGAAAAAATTTCCTGTTTAACGGTCTTGATGGCGTCCATCATATCTTCGTGCACGGGGTTGCCGTCCAGGGAAAGCGCCCTTGCCTCAGGCACCAGGGCCAGCTTATGGTTCTGTTCGATGGTCGTAAATCCCGCGATGCCCGGCAGAAAGGATTTCCTGCCCCCGGTGTATCCGGCAAAATAATGGGGCTCCACCGAAGAGATGATAATAAATTTATCCGCTTCCACCCCGGCTTTGTTCACATACATCTGCGTCCCGTTGGAGGAGGTGCCCAAAAAGACCTGGTCTTCTTCTTTTCTGGCATCATGGACAATGATATGCCCTTTGATCTGATCATAATAGGGGCCAAAAATCTGATAATACTCTTCTTCTGTCGGGCCTCTGTGGGCCCCTGTGGCAATGATGAAGTTATAGTTTGTCTGGCGAAGGTCATCAAAAATTACATCCAGCACTTTTTGGGTGGGGGTGGGTCGTGTGGCATCATTGACAATCACCAGCACCTGTTTGGCGTCCCCAAGAAATGCTGTAAAATTTCGCGCATTAATGGGGTTTGCAATGGCATGGGCGATGACGGCATCCTCATCGCTGATTTCAACATCATTGGCTTCGAGCAAGCTGACCTTGATGCGATCATCTATAACAGCGGACATTACGCCCTCTCGTCCATAGGGTACCTCTATCTGCATCGAATTCTCCTTTAGCGTATGGGCCCCAGGGCGTTCATTTTTACAACAAAGGTATCAATTTCTGCCTGGAACAGCGCCTTGTCTCCGGCGGCAATTTCCACCAGATGCACCCTTTCAGGGTCGATTTTTACTATTTCAAGGGTTTTTTGAAGATTTTTAATCATGCGTTTGGCATTTGCATTGCCCTTGTGCTGGCAGTCCCCTTCAGGGCAGCAGGCCACAAGGACCCCCCAGGCGTTGCTCAGGAACGGGGCCATGAGCAATTGAGCCTCAAGTCGTCCTGCGCACATATTCACCAGGATTTCATAGGCATTGTCTTTTGTTTCCGATTCCGGCAGCCGTGAGGCCTGGAGGTCCGGATAATAGGACCAGTTGCAGGCAAATACAATGGCTTTGGCCGATGAATGGGCTCTTAAAAAATCTCCGGCCTTTTGGGTCAGTTCTTCCCGGCTGGTGCCAAAGTTATTTTTTATTTTGGCAGCGCCTGCCGGGCAGGCTTCCACACAGATGCCGCAGGACTGGCACTTGGAAGGATCGGTTTCAATACCGGTTTCCTTGTGACTTCTTGCCTCGTGGGGGCAGGCGCCCACACAGATCAGGCATCTGGCGCAATTGAGCTGGGTGATGGAGGTGGTGCCGGGGCCTGAAAGGCCCATTTCCATAAGGTCTTTTTTGGCATCTGTAAAGACTTCGGTCAGGGTAACGCCCGAGGAGCAGGCCGCTTCGCACCGCTTGCAATAAAAACAATTGAACAATTTTTCCGCAGCCCCGGGTGTGGGCGCAACCGCTCCCGATAGAAGGCCGAAGGCCGTTATGATTTTGCCCCTGGGCGCATCGGATTCCCAGCCGGTAAACTTAAACATGGGACAATGTTCAAAACAATATCCACATCTGATACAGCTTGCCAGGGTACCCGCCCATTTTTCTAAATGTGTGAATTTTTTTTCTGTGGTTTCCATTCAGACGTCCTCTTTTATTAGCTGTTCACGGAATATCTCAGGTCGGTGGCCGTTACCCAATCATCAGGAGCCTCCATGAGCTTTCCGGGATTCAGTATGTTATTGGGGTCCAATGCGCGTTTTATGGTCCTAAGCAAGGAGAGTGAATCGGCTTTTTCAATCTTGAATGCAGTCGCCTTGGAAAGACCGATACCGTGTTCTGCACTGGTGGTACCATTGACGGATCTTACATATTCATAGATTTCGGCAATGGCTTTTCTGGCGGACTGCCATTGGTCCTCACGTCTTGTGTCCATCAGTATTTTGGTGTGCATACAGCCCGACCCGCAATGGCCGTAGGCTGTCATGATAATATTATTTTTTTTGGCCACCTCATGGATTTTTCCGGCCATTTCCGCCATCTTGGAATAGGGAACCGCCATGTCATCGGCCAGGGAGGTGGACGACAGATTGTCATCATATTTGGACAGGGCGGGAAACAATTTTTTACGTCCCAGAAAGATTTTTGCCCTTTCCTTGGGATCATAGCTTGAATGCAGGTCTTTGCCGTGGTGGCGTTCACAGATGTGTTTCATTTTGTTGATTTCATAATCAACGGCTTCTTTTACCATGCCGTCGGCTTCAAAAATAAGGGCCGCAGCCACTTCCTTTAGCCCCAGGTTCATGGTCTTGTTGACGGCCTTGATGGCGATGGAATCCACAAGCTCCAGCATGGAAGGGATGGACCCGGACCCCATGATGGACCCAATGGCCTCTCCTGCATCCTGCAATGAGTCAAAATTGGCAATTCCCATGCACCTAAATTCCGGAATGGGCACAAAGCTTAAGGTAGCCTCCACCACAATTCCCAATGTTCCTTCGGATCCGACCATGAGCTTGTGGAGCTGATACCCGGACGCTTCCACCCGGGTTCGGGCACCTAAATTTACCAAACTGCCGTCGGGCATGACCACCTTCATGCCAAGGACGGCATCCCGGGTGGCCCCGTATTTTACCGACCGAACTCCGCTGGCATTGTTGGCAATCTCTCCGCCAATGGTGGCGATTCTGGAGGAAGCCGGTGTCGGCGGGTAAAAAACCCCGTAGGGTTTTAGGGCCATGTTTAGATCATCGTCCACAACTCCCGGTTCCACCCGGCAGTATACATCGGGCATATTGATCTCCAATATCCGGTTCATGCCTTTCATGTCCAGAATAATACCCCCCTGGATGGGCACGGTCTGTCCGCACATGCCGGATCCGCCGCCCCTTGGCGTGACGGGGATGAGTGCCTGGTTGGCATATTCCATGATTTGCTGGACCTGCAGGGTGGTGTCCGGTTTGACAATCACCCAGGGCATTGCATGGTGAACAGATGAATCAGAACCGTATATATAAAGGTCTGACGGATCCGATTTGATATTTTTCTCTCCGACAATCTCTCTTAATCTGGGTTCGTCAACCGATTTCATTCCAAGTCCCCTTTTTATGAATCATGATGAATCATTTTGATTTGTGCATCCCTATTTTTAATGATAAATGCCACATACTTCCATAAACGTATAAAAATTTCAATGCAATTTGTGACTTGCTGGAGGAATAAAAAACTCATGCCTTGGCAAACCGGTTTCCAGGGGGTATAATTCCCGGGATCGGGTTAATATTTTTTGACCCATGGGATATATTTTTTGATCTGATATGACCATTCAACAGACGCATTTGCGAGGATACACAATGACCTATACAATAAAATTTTTACCCCAGAACAATCGTATTGAAGTAAAAGAAAATGAAAGCCTGATACGGGCGGCCATGGAAGCAGGCGTGCATATCAATGCCTCCTGCGGCGGGACCGGGGTTTGCGGGAAATGCAGGGTATTGATCGAAGAGGGGACGGTCGCAGGAGGAGTGTCCGAGCACCTGTCTCCCGAAGACCGGGAACAGGGATATCGACTGGCCTGTTTGTCCACGGTTGTTTCGGATCTTGTGGTGAGAATTCCGGTGGAGTCCCAGATGGAGACCAGCCGTCTGAACCAGAAAAAAATGGGCCGTCACACGGCCAGGGCCATGTTTACCAATGTGGATGAACTCCGGGAAAACGGATTGTTTATTCCGCCGGTGGAAAAAATCTATCTGGAGCTGGACCCGGCCAGTGAGGGGGACAACCAGGCAGATGTGGCAAGGATTATCAACCATTTGCGCATAAAGCACGACGAGCACCGGCTGACCATGGGCCTGGGCCTGATACGTAAAATTCCCGATATTATCCGGCAGGGAGATTTCAAGGTAACCGCCACCATCGTCCGTCCGGTTCGTGAAGACGGAAAAAACAGAATCATCAATATCGAACCTTTTGATACCAGTGACAGAAATTTTGCCATTGCCATGGACATTGGAACCACAACTGTATACGGTCAGGCCCTGGACTTGAAAACAGGAGAAGTCCTGGCCCAGCACGGAGAGTTCAACAGCCAGATCTCCTACGGAGAAGATGTGATTTCCAGGATTGTTTTTGCGGAAAAAGGCGACGGCCTTGAAATTCTTCACCGGAAAGTTGTGGAGACCATCAATAAAATTATCGAAAAAATTGTCAGAAGAGCCGGTATCGGCGTTCATGAAGTGTCCACCATTACCCTGGCCGGCAATTCCACCATGACCCAATTGCTGTTGAAAATCAATCCCACCTATATCCGCAAGGAGCCCTATGTGCCGGCATCCATCATGTATCCGCCCTTTCGTGCCACAAAGATCGGCCTTTGTCTTTCCGATCATACCATTGCCCTTATTTATCCCGGAGTTTCTTCCTATGTGGGCGGGGATATCATTTCCGGCATCATGGCTTCGGGCATGTATTTGTCAGAGACGCTGACCCTGTATATGGACATTGGTACCAATGCAGAGATCGCCATCGGCCATAAGGACTGGATGGTCTGCACGGCTGCCTCGGCAGGACCCGCCTTTGAAGGGGGGGGGGTAAAATTCGGCATGCGGGCCACCAAAGGGGCCATTGAAGATTTTTCCATAAATCCGTTAACCTTTGAACCCATGATTATCACGGTGGGCAACCAGCCTGCCAAGGGGATCTGCGGGTCAGGCTTGATCACCCTTGCCGCTAAACTCCTGGAAACAGGGGTGATTGATTCCCGGGGCAAATTCAACCAGAGTCTTTCTACCCCTAGGATACGGAAAACAGATGATATCTGGGAATATGTGCTGGTGTACAAGGAAAATACCGGGATTGACCGGGATATCGCCATCACAGAGCCGGATCTGGACAATTTGATCCGGGCAAAGGGGGCCATGTACTCTGCGGCTCTGACCCTGCTGGAAGAAATCGGACTTAAGATCCAGGACATTGAAAGGGTCATCCTGGCCGGCGGGTTTGGGTCCTTTGTGGACCTTGAATCTGCCATTACCATCGGTCTTCTGCCGGAAATTGAACCTGCCAGGGTCACCTATCTTGGAAACGGGTCCCTTCTGGGATGCCGGATTAATTGCCTGACCAATTCCCTTCGCAGGAATGTGGCCGAGGTGGTCAACATGATGACAAATTTTGAACTGGCGTCCACCGCCTCCTACATGGACCATTATATGGGAGCCCTGTTCATGCCCCATACGCAGCTCAATTATTTTCCAAAGGTCAAGGCCCGTCTGGAAGGACTGCGCAAATGATCCCCAGAGGGACGGGCAATGGATTTGTCAGGACCCTGGAAATTGAAAAACCGGTCTTGGGAAACAATACGGCCGATGCCCAGCGCCTGGAGCAGGCCCTGAAAAAAAATTTGGGGAATCAGATGGGCAACAAAGCGTTGAGTATTCCTTTGTATCTGCTGCAAAAACTTCCCTCCCGGCTTCGGGCCTGGGATTACAAAGCCAGGGCCATTGTGTTCAAGGATCGTAAGTCCTGGCACCTGGTGGACCTGCTGGCCCCGGACAGCCTGCAGCCGGTGCTGGGTGCGGCCATTGACATCGGCACCACCCGGATTGTGATCCGGCTTTTGGATCTTGAGGGGGGGCAGACCCTGGGTGAGGTCGGGTTTGACAATCCCCAGGTAGCCATTGGTCCGGATGTGCTGGCCCGGATACACCATTCCCATAAGCCCGGAGGGCTTGATCAGCTCCGAAGCCTGGTGATGGATGCCGTGAATGCCAATCTGTCCGGGCTCTGCCGGGCCAAGGGATTGGATACCCGGGACATTTACCTTGTGGCCGGGGCCGGCAACACGGCCATGACCCATTTGTTTTTAGGCCTTGAGGCCTTTGAGATCATCCGGGAACCCTATATTCCCTGTGTGAATATTCTGGATACCCTTGTGGCAGGGCAGGTGGGTCTGGATATTCATCCTTGGGGTCTGCTCTTTCTGTTTCCCAATATCGGGTCCTATTTTGGCGGAGATCTTGTTGCCGGGATTTTATTTGCCGGCCTGGACAAAAAACAGGCCCCCTGCCTCATGGTGGATGTGGGCACCAATGCAGAAATTGTGGTGGGCAGCAGGGACTGGCTCATCGCCTGCGCCGGCGCTGCGGGGCCTGCCCTGGAAGGCGGGGTCAGCAAAATGGGCATGACCGCAGGGCCCGGGGTCATTGATCGGGTGAGCCTTGATCCTTCCACCCGGAAGATGCATGTCCATACCATTGAAGAAAAAAAGCCCGTGGGCATCTGCGGCTCTGGCATGATCGATCTGGCGGCGGCCCTGTTTATATCTGGCAGGATCGATATCCGGGGGAAATTTTCAGAAACAGCCTGCGGGAACCGGCTCAGAAAAGAGGACGGACTTCTTTCCTTTGTCCTGGTGGACAAAGCCGATTCCGGCACAGGCCGGGATATTGTCTTAACCCAGGTGGATCTCAACTCTTTGACCAGTTCCAAGGCAGCCATGTATACCATTCTGGAGGTGATCGTCAAAAATACGGCAGGCCTTGATTTTGAAGCCCTTGAAGCCTTTTATGTGGCAGGCACCTTTGGGTCTTTTATTGATCCGGATTCTGCCATTTCCATTGGCATGCTCCCGGACATAGACCGGTCCCGGTTTCAGGTTCTGGGCAACTCTTCCCTGGGCGGGGCTGCGCTCTTGCTCCTGGATACGGCTGCCCATGACAGAATTATGGAGATTCGCCAGTCGATCACCTATATTGAATTGAACGTGAACCAGGAATTCATGACCATGTTTTCCGGGGCCAAGTTTTATCCCCACACGGACCGGTCCCGCTTTCCGTCTGTTTCCATTAACTTTGCATAAAACAACAAAACGGCTGGGGAAGAAATTAAAAAAAAATTGCACAAGCCATATAGGGTGTTAAAATCAGTACCGTTCCTCCCCCGGCGTATCAAAGGTGCATACATGTATATACAAGTCGGTTTTTTTCTGATAAAGGATTGGTATGAAAAACTGAGATAAAAAAATAATTTGCATCCCCATAGGAACTAAAAGATTATGAAAAAAATAGTCGAATGTGTCCCCAATTTTTCAGAAGGCCGGAATCAGGAAACCATTGACGCCATATCCCATGCCATCGGCAATACACCCGGTGTAAGTCTTTTGGATGTGGATCCGGGCAAATCCACCAACCGGACGGTTTACACCTTTGTGGGGGATCCTTCGGCCGTGGTGGAAGGGGCTCTCAATGCCGCCCGGGTGGCAAGAGAACGCATCGACATGCGAACCCATACCGGTGAACACCATCGCATGGGGGCCATGGACGTCTGCCCCTTTATCCCGGTGGCCCATGTGACCATGGCAGAATGTGTGGCCATTTCCAAGGAATTTGCCAGGCGGGCATCCGAAGAACTGGGCATTCCCCTATATCTCTACGAAGAATCTGCGACACGAGAGTATCGTAAAAAACTGCCCCAGATCCGGGAGGGCCAATACGAGGCCGTTAAAGACCGCATTGTCACCCCTGAATGGAAACCCGATTTCGGGCCTGCCGAGTTCATCCCCCAATGGGGGGCCACGGTCACCGGGGCAAGGGGATTCCTCATTGCCTATAATGTCAATCTTTTGTCCACCCCCAACCAGGCCCACAGGATTGCCCTGAACCTTCGGGAGGCAGGACGCGGCCCGGAAGAACCGGGATGCTTCAATGAGGTCAAGGGCATGGGCTGGTATGTGGATGAATACAATCTGGCCCAGGTCACGGTGAACCTGAACAATTATCGGGTCACCCCTCCCCATCTTCTGTTTGAAGCGGTAAAAGAACAGGCCGCCCAACTCAAGGTAGGGGTCATTGGTTCTGAAATTGTGGGGGTGGTGCCCCTGGATGCCATTCTTTTGGCAGCCCACTATTATATTGAAAAAGAAAATCTTTTTGTTCTGGAAGAAGACCAGAAGGTTCGCCTGGCCATTGAACGTCTGGGGCTTAATTCCGTGGCCCCCTTCAATCCAAAGGAAAAAATCATTGAATACATGATCGCCCAAAGTCCTGCTGAACCTCTGGCAGGCCTGAGTGTCCGAAAGTTCATCCAGGAGGTTGCCAAAAGAAGTTCTGCCCCTGGCGGCGGGTCTGTCTCTGCCGCCATTGCCGCCCTTGGCGCGGGTCTTGGCTCCATGGTGGCCAAGCTCACCCTGGGGGTCAGAAAATTTGAGGATGTGGATGACAAAATGAGAACCCTAGTGCCGCCCCTCCATGAGGCTGCCAATGCCCTGATTCCCATGATTGATGCCGATACCTCTGCCTTTAATGATTATGTGGCCGCCCTGGGCCTGCCAAGGGGAACCCGGGAAGAGATGTCCCACAGAGAAGAACAGCTTCAACAGGGTCTTAAAAAGGCCATTGAGATTCCCTTGTCCACCATGATTATCGGGGACCGGGCCTGGGATGCCATGGTTGAAGTGGCCCGCCACGGCAACATCGCCTCCCGGTCCGATGTGGAGGTGGGGGCAAGGGCCCTTGAAATGGGTATCTGGGGCGCCTATAAAAATGTTGTGATCAATATGGCCGATATCAAAGATGCGCCCTATAAAAAAGAGACCCTGGCCAGAGCAAAAGCCCTGAAAGACAGGGCGGCTAAAATGAGTGTCCGGGTGCTGGATATCCTTGGGAGCAGGTTGTCCTGACCCAATACAAAGGGGCTGTGTGTGCTTGTGAGCATGTCGCTGCCCATCCTTGAGGAAGTTGATTCCAGCCCAACACAATTGCAGTCCCTGGCGGAAAGTTTGAATGCGTTTGGTTGCTAATTTTAAAATGGCTTTTTAATGCATGGTATGCTATGGTCGGGTCCCACGCAAATGGCGTTGCGTGCGTATGGTTAAAAATTCAACTTTCGGAGTGGGTTGATTTTATATGGGTCAGGCTTTGGTTATTGTATTTTGTTTGGTCAGATACCAAAATATTGATCAAAAGCACAATTAAAACAGCCTGACCCGTTCCTCCAAAGCCAAAGTCCGAAAGTTGAGGTAAAAAACAAAAAACGATCTGCTGTCAGATCCAGGAAGACCCGGACACCATGACCATTGCCCTGATTTATCCCCCGACCTGTGATCCCACAGCTCCCTATCTGTCCCTGCCCACCCTTACTGCATGGCTTCGTTTCCACGGAAAGAAGGTGCTGCCCGTGGACGCCAATGTGGAGGCCTATGACCGCCTGCTCCAGGGAAAGACCATGGCCAGGATGGTTCAAAAGATTGGTTCAGCCCATAAGCGCCTTGATCAAAAAGTTTCTTTGGATCACAGGGACCAGATGCACTATTCTAGGATCTGGGAGGTGGCGGGCGACCTGTCATGGGTAACCGACACCATTGAGGATGCCGTATCCGTTCTCAGGGACAGGACCCGGTTTTTCGATCCATCCACCTATGAGCGGGCCGTCCAGACGGTTCAGGCAGGGTTGGCCATTATCAGTGCGGCCCATAGCCCGCTGTTCCTGGATTTTACCGGGTACAGGACCCCTTTTTCACTTTTGACCCCGGAACAGATCCGGTCAGATGCCGATCCTGAAAAAAATCCCTTCCATGACGGTTTCCAGGCAGTCGGCGATCGCCTGGCCGCAAACAAGGTTTCCCTGATCGGAATTTCGCTGGCCTTTCCCGGTCAGATCCAGCCGGGATTTTCTCTGGCCTATCATCTTCGACAGCAGCTTCCAGGGGTCCACATCACCGTGGGCGGGCCGGCCATTACCCAGATCCTTGTGCGGCAAACCCCGGAAAATCAGACCCGGACCCTGGGCCCCTTTGATTCGGCTGTGCTCTATGAAGGGGAAGAGGCACTGCTGGACCTTGCCAATATGCTGGAACAGGGAAAAAGGCCGGCAAAAATTATCAACGGCCGGACCGATACCCCCCTTACCTGCCTGCCGGCTCCTGATTTTGACGGGCTTCCCCTGGACGCTTATTTTTCCCCGGAGCTGGTCCTTCCCTATGATCCGACCCGGGGCTGCTATTGGGGCAAGTGCGCCTTCTGCCATTATGGGCTGTGCGGGAAGGGAACCGCCAAATATCGCCAGCGGACGGTTGGGGATATGGTGATCCATTTAAAAGAGATGGCTGCCCGCTGGGGGTGCAGAAATTTTTATTTTTCCCAGGATGCCTTTCTGCCCAAGACAGCCCGAAAGCTTTCCCTGGCCATTCGGGAATCGGGTCTGGATATCCACTGGTCCACGGACATGCGGCCGGAGCCGGAATTGACCGAGGCGGTATGCAAGGATCTTGCGGCTGGCGGCGCCCTGTCCATGGCCCTGGGCATTGAATCTGCCTCGCCCAGGCTTTTGAAGTTGATCAACAAGGGGATCTTCGTGGACAGGATGCAGGCGGCCGTGGAAAATCTGGGTGCAGCCGGTATTGCCGTGGAAGCCATGTGTTTTAACGGGTTTCCCACCGAAACTTTTGCCGATGCCAAGGCCACCCTGGGATTTATCCGGGCCTTGAAAGAAAAAATCGCCCTGTTTATCTGTGGCCGGTTCGGCCTGTGGCATGGATCCCATGTGGCCCTTCACCCGGAACAATACCAGATCCAGCGCATCTGGCAGATGAAAGGAGATGTGCTGGGCACAGGCTTGTTTTATGAATCCAGAATTCCCCGGTCTCCTGCAGACCAGGACCGCATCGACGGGGCAATTGATCGGCTGTCAGATCTGTGGTGGCTCCATGATTATCCCTGGGCAGGCGCCTTGTCCACGGCCCACACCCTTTTGTGGTATGCCAAAAAAGGGGCTGACGTGTTCCGGCGCCATGCGCTAGTACCGGACCGGGTGAAGCTGCCCAAAGGAAAATCAAATCTGAAAAGCCGTTTTAACATGAAACAGATGATGGCCAGGGCCGGGGAGAATGAAGCCAGGATCTGGCAGACATTGGTCCACGAACAGGAGACCGTCGGCAGAAAACCCTATGAAGCGCTGGCCGCATCATTGCCCCGGGTCTATCCCATGGAGACGGCAAGGCCGGCCCGGTTGAAAAAAAAGTGAAGGGAAAATGACAAAGATCATCCTGTTTTGTGTGTGGATAGGTTTGTTTGTAATGGCACCCATGGTACTTCGCATTCCCCGTTTTCAGTCCCAACATAGGCGGTCTCCCCTGAAAGGGTGACAGAAATATCCATGGTCCGTTTCACCAGTTTTGCCAATGCCTGTATGCCTGCCCACTGGAATTGAACCACAGAGACCGGCAGTTCATTGAATTTTGTTTTTCCCTGGGCCCACCAGGTATCGGATTTTAAATTAAAACTATACACCTTCACCCGTGGCGAAAGCCGGGTGGCTTTTTTGATTCTGTCAACGGCAGGCTCGCCCATATCGATCCACAAGGATAGCTGGCCCTCCAGGGTGCGCGCCCAGATATCCGGCTCTTGTGCTTCGGAAAGTCCCTTTGTAAAGCTCAAGGGGTCCCGGGCATTCATGCAGAAAGCCAGAACCCTTGCCATCATCCGCTCAAGTGTCTCGGAAGGGTGTTGGGCCATTGTCAGATTGAGTGTGTCGTAATGGTCCTGCTCGATATCTGCCAGGGTAATGTTTAATTTGTAAATTGTCGGTTTTAATGCCACCCATCCACCTCTATCCGTCGTAAATATAAAAAAAATGGCTGTGGTACATCCACGGCCCGGTGTATGATAACACGGAATCTGCAGGAGCAGGTATTTATTTTGTTGTTTTGAATTCGGATTGTAAAGTTTAAACCTGCGTGGTATGAGGCTTGTATATACGGAGACGAACCCTTTTATCCTAGGTGGATATTTTCATGACACGTATAAAATTTCGCTGGATCATTCTGCTCATTGTCCTCGCCGGGGCAGGTGTTTTTGCCTGGCACTATACCCGACCCACGCCCATATCAATTGTGGTAAGACCCGTGGAAAAAGGATCTGTGGAAAAAACAGCCTCCAACACCCGGGCCGGGACGGTGAATGCCTGCAGACGGGCTAAATTATCCCCGGGTATCGGCGGTCAGATCACAAAACTTCTGGTCAAAGAAGGGGACAGGGTTGCAAAGGGGCAGCTGCTCCTGGAATTATGGAACAAAGACCTCATGGAAGAAGTTCTTTTTGCCGGAAGGGAGGTCGATGCTATGGCGGCACGATCCAGAGCCGCCTGCACCCGGGCGCAGATCGCCCAGCGGGATGCCCGCCGCATGGAGGAATTGTATAGAACCAATGCGGTTTCCTTTGAAAAAATGGACCGGGCCGTAACCGAATCCAAGGCAATAACATCTGAATGCACGGCTGCCAGTGTTTCTGTCCTGATGAGCCGCACCCGTGTGGAGGTGATCTCCGCCAACCTGGAGCGAACCCGGCTGATTGCGCCGTTCAACGGGGTGATTGCTGAAATCAACGGTGAATTAAATGAATATGTGACCCCCTCACCGGTGGGCATTCCCACGCCGCCGGCCATTGATCTTGTGGACAATACCTGCTTTTATGTGGCAGCCCCCATTGATGAAGTGGATGCGCCGCTCATCCGGAAGGGCATGGCCGCAAGGATCAGTCTGGACGCATTCCAGGACAAACACTATGGGGGGAAGGTCCGCAGGGTGGGCGTATTTGTTGTGGATCGTGAAAAGCAGGCCCGGACCGTTGATGTGGAGGTGGAATTTGCCAACCCTTCGGATATGGAAATCCTGCTGGCAGGATACAGTGCAGATGTCGAGATTCTTCTTCAGGTGCATCCGGATACCCTGCGGATTCCCACTGAGGCGATTTTAGACGGCAACCGGGTGTTTGTTTTCCGTCCAGATTCAGGCATGATCCAGGAGAAAATAATTGTCCCGGGTATTTCCAACTGGGATTTTACGCAAGTGCTGTCCGGACTTGAAAACACGGATCAGGTAGTGGTGAATGTGGACCAGGCCGGTGTAAAGGATGGTGTCAAAGGGGTGGTATCAGGGGAATCCAGGTGATCCGCCTGTCTCACATCGACCGGGTGTTCTTCGTGGGAGAAGAGAGGGTCCATGCCCTTGCGGATGTCACCCTGGAAATAAGCGCCGGTGAATATGTCGCGGTCATGGGGCCGTCCGGGTCCGGCAAATCCACCCTTCTGAACATTC
>JAHIVS010000444.1 GCA_018816605.1 Pseudomonadota bacterium | reverse complement strand
TAGAAAGAAACACACAACCACACCCGAGACGGTTCCCATGAGTGTACCCAGAAAACCGATGATCATTCCCTTGATGATAAAAATACGCCGGATCATGGCATGGGTTGCGCCCATGGCCTTGAGAACGGCAATATCCTTTGTCTTTTCCATGACCATCATGATCAATGCACTGGCAATGTTAAAGGCCGCCACCAGTATAATCAAGGTTAAAATGATGAACATGGCTGTCTTTTCGAGCTTCAATGCAGAAAAAAGGCTCTGATTGATATCCATCCAGTCCCGGATATAAAAAGGATATTCAATAAAGCCAAAATGCTCTTTCTGTATCTGTTTTACCTTAAAGACATCGTCCACCCAAATACCGATGGCCGAAATTTTATCTGTTGCCGATATCAGCTGCTGGGCCTGGTCTAAATGGACATAGGCCAGTATGCTGTCATATTCCGCCATGCCGGATTCAAAGGTTCCCTGTACCACAAACCGCTTCATGGAAGGGATCTGGCCAATGGGCGATATAAAGCTTTTGGAGGACATCAGAATGATCTTGTCTCCCCGGATCACCCCCACAGTGTTGGCCAGTTCCTTGCCCAGGATAATTCCGGGCAAATTGTTGTTTTCAGCACTTTGCCCCAGTGCCGTTTCAAGCTGTCCTTTGGTAAAGTCCTTAACAAGGGCAGATCCGTTTTCCGGAATAATTCCCCTGACCATCACGCCGGAAAAGGAATGATTTGTCCGGATCATGGCCTGGCCGAAAAGGATGGGGGATGCCACCTTAATACGGGGGTTCTTTTCCAATGTTGCCAGCATGGGGCCATAGTCGCCATAGCTGCCCTTAAAATTCATGACCAGAATATGGGGTTCAAGACCCAGAATTCTCTGCCTGAATTGGGTTTCAGCACCACTCATGACGGCAATTACAATTACAAGGGCCATTACCCCCACCATGACACCGGCTACGGAAAGAAAGGTGATCAAAGAGATAAAGCCCTCTTTTCTTTTGGCTCTCAGGTATTTGCCTGCTATAAAAAAATCAACGGTCATTTAAATCTAAATGCTGTGTTTCATGTGGGGGAAAAGGATCACCTCACGGATGGAGGCTGAATCTGTCAGCAACATGACCAGGCGGTCTATGCCGATGCCTTCTCCTGCCGTGGGGGGCATTCCGTATTCCAGGGCCTCAACATATTCCGAATCCATGATATGGGCTTCCGGATTTCCTTCATCCCGCTGGCTAACCTGCATCATGAAGCGGTTGTACTGGTCTTCCGGGTCATTTATTTCAGAAAATCCATTGGCGATCTCCTTGCCCGCAATAAAAAGCTCAAACCGGTCGGTCAGTTCAGGGTTGGTATCGCTCTTTCGGGAAAGGGGCGATACTTCCACCGGATATCCCGTGATGAAGGTGGGCTGGATCAGTTTGGGTTCCACCAGGCTGTCAAAAAGTTTTGTTAGAATCTTTCCCGGCCGGTCTTTTTTTGAAATCTGGATTTTATTATCTTCTGCAAATTTTAAGAGGGCCGGGGTATCATTGAGAAGGGCCGGATCAAGGCCGCCGATGGTTGAAAGGGATTCGATCATTGGAATCCGCCTCCATCCCTTTGAAAAATCAATGGAAAGGCCCTGGTATTCAATCGTGGATGTCTGGTGAAGCTGCCGAACAATGGATTCAAACATCTCTTCGGTCATGTCCATCAGGTCTTCATAGTTGGCATAGGCCTGGTAGAATTCCACCATGGTAAATTCAGGGTTATGCCGGGTGGAAACCCCTTCGTTTCGAAAATTTCGATTGATTTCAAATACACGTTCAAATCCGCCCACCACCAGGCGTTTAAGGTACAATTCCGGGGCAATCCGCAGGAAGAGTTCCATACCCAGTGCATTGTGCCAGGTTTTAAAGGGGGTGGCTTCCGCTCCTCCGGGAAGGGGCTGCATCATGGGGGTCTCGACTTCCATGAATTTCTTTTCTTCAAAGAAGCTGCGCATGGCCGCCACAATCTTGCTTCGTTTCTGGAAAATATCCCGTGATTTTTCATTCATAATCAGGTCTAGATAGCGTTGCCGATATCTTTTTTCCGGATCTTTAATGCCATGAAATTTTTCAGGAAGGGGCCGCACTGCTTTGGACAAAAGCATGAAATGCTCTGCAAGCAGGGTCCATTCTCCGGTTCGTGTCAAGAACAAAGGCCCTGTAACCCCGATAAAATCTCCAATATCCAGTTTTTTAAACGTGGCATAGATCTCATCTCCGACCTTCTCCTTCTGGAGATAGACCTGCATTTGGTCTGCCCCGTCCTTAAACCGTATGAAGGATGATTTGCCCATTTTATTAATGGCCATCATTCTACCGGCCACACTAAATTGTCTGCCGGTTTCTCCAAGGGTATCCGGTTCTTCCACGGCAATTATTTTAAGTTCTGATACAGAGCATGAGGGCCTGAAATCATTAGGGTAGAGCCGAACGCCGCTTTCCCTTAACTCATTTATCTTTTCTTTTCGAACCTGCAACAGCTTGCTGATTTTATCCATGGATTCAATACTTTCATATAATTTATTGGTATTTAATACCCGGACACTTTCACCTGTTCAATGACCCGGTATTAAAATATAGGCGATAAAACATAATTAAATATCCTGATTTGCCCTGGATTGTCAAGATTTTGTTGTTTGCCCGAGTATTGGTGTTTGGCCACTTGCGGGTGTTGTATTTTTAAAAACAAGGGTAAAAATGGTTCCCCGGCCGGGAATTGATTCAAAATCAATCATCCCCTCATAGGTGTCAATGATGCGGTGAATAATGGCGAGTCCCAGGCCCGTTCCTTCGGGTTTCGTGGTATAAAACGGATCAAAAATATGT
>JAHIVS010000005.1 GCA_018816605.1 Pseudomonadota bacterium | reverse complement strand
TCCTTTTTCAATGGCCTGGAGAACATGGCTCAGAACAACCTGTGCCGTTTCTCTCCGTTCCGGTTCGGGGACCTCATCATTATCCATGATATTCGTATATTTACCATAAAAGGAACGGGCATCAAATATTGCCAACTGCTCTTCCTTAAAAAGATTTTTCAATATTCGGCCATGGCAGATTGGGGAACACAAATAATTTCACCGTGGCATCCACGCCCCTAGCCGTCTTGCTTGGCCATCATATTTGCGGCAAGCCTTGCTATTTCGCCCCGCATACAAAAACATCCCGTTCATCTTTTTCAAAGGAGCATCCCCTTTCAAGAATTTTTTTTAACTCTTTTCTGGCAGGGTGGAGACAAATTTTGGTGTTCGCTTCTGTTATGCCCAATATCCCTGAAATTTCTTTATGGGACCCCCCCTCAATATCAAACAATATCAGTGGAAATCGATAGGTATCCGGCAAAAGGTCCACCTTCTGCCTGACACACTGCCCCATCTGGTGCTGCTCCATTTTTTTTCAATCTGGATGCCGGTCATGTATTTCAAGCAGTTCCATGGGATTCAACCATTGTTGCTGTTTTCTTTTCCATGGGATATTTTTCCTTAATGTTAATAGACTTGATATTCGGACGGAAAAAAAAAGCAAAAAGGTTACAACAATTTTAAAAAAAGAACTGGCCTATCCGTCTCCTGCTTTGATTCATTTGACGGGAATGAATCGGAATCGGAAGGCAAACATTCCGGAGAAGGTCAGATGCGGATCTGATCCAGATTATCGGGAGATATGGCCAATTGTCCTTTTTCAATCTGCCGGACCCTAGCAAAGATCTGGTCATTTACCGGGGTGGGAATCTTATATTTTTTGCCGTTTCCCGTTATAAAGCCGGTCAAATAATCGATTTCCGTTGCCTGTTTTCGCTCAAGGGACTGGAGCATGGAGGATTTGAGCCTTCGGTATTTGAAGCCCAGCACCCTTAAGAACAAATGGCGTTTGAGGGTGGAAAACAGTCCCTTTTCTTTAAGAAAGGTGTAATAATTAAGCTTACCCGCAAAGATTTCAACCTGAATGTCCATGGCCGCTGCAACCGCCATGGCCTCTTCCATGATCCTTAAAAAAATGAGCCGCACCTGTTTTCTGGCCAGCATCTGCCCCAGATAAAGACCGCACACAGCGCCCACAGAGGTGATGCAGGAATTGATGATCAGCTTGGAATACAGACTGCCGGTGATATTCTCCGAGATCAGGCAGGGAAGCACCGGGTTTAAAATCCCTTGCACCTGTTCCAGACGGGGATCTTTTTTATTATCAATATTGCCCACAATAAAATCCCCCCTGGAGGTCATTTCAAGGTCACAGGGACCATTCAGGGTGGCGCCCCACCCCGTTACACAGCCGATGACCCGGTCCCTTCCCAGGATATCGGCCAGGGCCTGTTCGCAAAATCCGTTCTGGAGGGAAACCACCATGGCGGAAGGCTTGAGCCGCAAGACCAGTTTTTGGGCGACTTCCTCCATGGCAGTGGCCTTGACCCCCAGCAGCACCACATCCCGGTCCGGGTCCATTTTTTCCACCCCGGCCACGGCATCCAGTTTCACGGTGAACTCGCCTTTGATACCCGTGATATGAATGCCTTCTTCCAGGATCTGCCGGGCATGATCTTCCCGCCGCACCACCACCTGGACATCAAAACCCGCCTGTTTAATAAATCCAGCACAGATACCGCCAATGGCACCGGCCCCTATCACCGCTATTTTCAACTCCTGACCCTTCTGATTCATGGGCGTATCCTACTCCTTATGGTTATGGATATTTTACTCCTATGCCAGATTTCCAAGGATTTGTAAACGCTGCGTCTAGAATACCACGGCAAAGGTGTCTGGCGGCTATCACGCGTAAAAAATAACGTTTTCAATTTATGGAAAAAAAAGGTAGATTAAATTTTTTTCCCAACACTAACCGGGAGAAACAGCATATTGCGCATTTTCAAGAACAAATACGTCCTCCTTGCATGTGGGTGTTTTGCCATCTTCTTTCCCGGATCATTCGTTTTTGGATTTCCCGGTGTGATGGCCGCCCAATGGCAGCAGCTATTCAATGTGAACAAGGCCCAGATAGGGCAAATCATGTTTTTTATTCTGGCCGGTACCGGCTTTTCCATGTACCTTTCCGGGAAACTCCAGGAAAGAATAGCGCCCCATTGGATGATTTTGACCGGCAATTTTTTCTGCGCCCTGTCCATTGGGCTGGTCGGGTATGCCACCTCCATAACCCATGTCTATATCTGGGCCTTTGCCGAAGGTTTTTTCTGCGGATTTGTCTATATCCCCTGCTTGACCCTCTACCAAAAACTGTTTCCGGCAAGCAAAGGGCTTCTTACCGGAATCATCAATCTGACATTTGGCGGCTCCTCCGCTGTCATGTCCCCGGTGTTTTCCTTCCTTTTGGTCTCAAAAGGATATGGTTCAACCTGTTGGATCACAATGGCTTTGGCCATCAGCATGGGGATCGTTTGCGCCTGGTTCATCAAGCTTTTCGAGCCCACACGCAAAAAAGACCTGACAATCGCCACCAGACTGAGCCTGGTGCAGACAATTTCCCTGAAACCCTTCCGGTATTTATGGTGTGTATGGGCGCTTGCAGGGGCCGCCGGTGTTTCTCTGATCATGCTCAGCGCAACATTCGGCCAGTCCCTGGGGTATGATGTCACCCAATATGTTATGATTCTCACCTGTTTTAATATTTTAAATGGTATCGGCCGGCTGGTTTGCGGCCGGCTGGCAGACTATTTTCCAAAACAAAAAATACTCATGACCGTTTTTCTTTTGGCCTCGGCCGCCTATTTTTTGATGCCTTTTTTCAAAAACCTCTATATGTTGAGTTTTCTGGCCTGTTTTATCGGCCTCGCTTTTGGTGCAATGTTTACTGTTTCGGCCCCCCTGGTCACTGACTGTTTCGGCCTTGAAAATTTCGGCAGCGTTTTCGGCCTTGTTTTCACCGCCTATGGTTTTCTGGCCGGTGTTTTGGGCCCTTGGCTTTCGGGGATTGTTCTGGATACCACCAGTGAAAATTTTAGGCTTGTCTTTACCGGATTTGCCTTTTTTTATCTGATATCGGCTTTTCTTATCCTGCACGTCAGAAGAGCTGCTATGATCCCGACCCCAGACCCGAACTAGGCCTTGGCCAAACCATTTTTCCGCCCCCAGCTTTTTGCCGACCAATTGACCGATGGCGTAAATGAAGAAGGCGCACATCCTCAAAGATCTGATATTTATTTTTTATCCTGAACAATGGCCATGGCGGTCCTGATCCCGTCCACGCCGCTGGAGATAATGCCCCCGGACCAGCCGGAGCCCTCACCTGCAAGGTATAGGTTTGAAAAACCCTGGCAGCACCTGCCCTGATCTCTAAGGGCCTGGATCGGCGACGATGTTTTGCTTTCCAGCCCCAGAATGATGCCCGAATCAAACCCTTTGAGTTTCCGGTTGAACACGGACAGGCCCCGGGCGATGGAACGGCTGACCTCCAGGGGAAGCAGCTCCCACAAGGGCGCCGGTGTCAGTCCCAAGGGATAGCTGGTGTCAGGGATTCTGGAGGGGGATTGCTTTTTGGTAAACCCGTGGATGGTGGCAAAGGGTGCCCTATACCCTTTGGCATAGTGGTAAAACTGGTGTTCCAGATCCCCCAGCCAGTCCAGGGCTTCCTGGGGTTCCACCGGCTTTTTCAATAGGGTCTCAAGATTGATGCCCGCCACACAGGCGGCGTTGGCAAAAAGGCCGTTGCGTTTGTACCGGCTCATGCCGTTCACAATGTTGGCCGTTGCATGGGCGGCCGCCGGAACCACCATCCCGCCGGGGCACATACAGAAGGTATACACCGGAAGATACCCGTCTTCCTTTGCCGTAAGCCGATATTCGGCAGCCTTGACCCCGGGAAGGGATGCCCTTCCCCACTGGGCCGTGTTGATCAACTCCTGGGGGTGCTCCACCCGGCAGCCGATGGCAAAATTTTTTGTCTGGAACCTCACCTTGTTCCGGATGAGCATGCGGTAGGTTTCATGGGCGGAGTGGCCCGGTGCAATGACGATCACGTCAAGGGGGATATCTCCCTTTGAGGTTACGGCGGCAACAACCTTTTCATTTTCGATGATCAAATCCGTGAGCAGGGTTTCAAACTGCATGGTTCCCCCCAGATCCTCGAACTCCTTTCGAAGGCCTGCCACAATACGTCTCAGATGGTCCGTGCCCAAATGGGGATGGGCCAGGTATTGGATCTCTTGGGGGGCGCCTGCCCGGATATAGCTGGACAGGATAAATTGTTTTTCAGCAGCCACCTTCTTGGTTCTTGAAGTAAGCTTTCCGTCGGAAAAGGTGCCGGCCCCGCCTTCGCCGAAGGCATAATTGTTCATGGCATCAAAGGTGCCGGAAGATTCAAATTCCTGGATGCTGTCCGCCCGTCGGGCCACCCGGGAGCCCCGTTCGATGAGCCGGGTTGAGAAACCGGCCTTCTGCAGCACCAGGGCTGTAAAAAAACCGGCCGGTCCGCTGCCCACCACCAGGGCCCGGGAGGTCCGCTTTTTCCACGGAATTTCCAGGGACGGGTAGACAAACGGCGTACCGCCTGCCAGTTCATCGGACAGGACACCTGCGCGCACCACCCAGTGAATATGGCTTTTTTTCCGGGCATCCAGGCTTTTGCCCTCGATCTGCCAGGTAAACTCGCCGATACCCAGCTGGTTTGCAATGGCAGTTTCTGCATCCCCGTCAGTGTAGTCGGTGGACATTTCTAGGGTGATTTCCCGGAAACCCAAATCACATATCTCCTGTAAGATGTTTCAGCAAAATTCTGGATACCCCCATTTAATTAAAATTGGCCTGTGGTTTCTCTATCATCTCCCCCATGGCTTGTAAATCAGATACCCTTAATCTTTACACAAACCTGTCCTGCCCACCGCCTTTCCGGGTACCGGGGATTTACCGGACAATATTCAAACCGATATCCCGGGCCATTTGACGGGCTTTTCTGACTTCTTCCGGGGTCACGGGTCTTGAAAGAGATGTTATCCTGGCGGCTTCCCCCATGGGACGATACTGGGACATGATGTTCACATGGGTCTGGGAAGAGATGTTTTCCCTGAGAAATTTTAAAATTTCATAGGTCCCCGCCCGGTTTTCCGGCAGGACAAGGTGCCGGACCAAAAGCCCGGAACAGGCAATGCCATTCTTGTCCACCTTTAAATCCCCCACCTGTTCGTACATTTTTCCGATGGCCTTTCTGGCGATCTGCGGGTAATCCTTTGCCTGGCAGCACATTTCGGATATCCCCGGCTCCCAAAATTTGAAATCCGGCAGGTAAATATCGATGACATCTTTTAACAATTCCAGGGTTTCAAGGCTTTCATACCCTGAACAATTATAAACCAGGGGAATGGTCAAGCCGCCGGCTGCAGCGATCTCCACTGCTTCTAAAATCTGGGGGACCACGTGGCTTGGGGTAACCAGGTTGATATTGTGGCAGTTGCGCCTTTGCAGATAGAGCATGATGGATGCGATCTGCCCGGCAGTTGCCGCCTGCCCCTGGCCCTGGACACTGATCTCATAATTCTGGCAGAAAATGCACTTGAGGTTGCAATGGGAGAAAAAAAGGGTGCCGGAACCGTTCACGCCCACCAATTGAGGTTCCTCACCAAAATGGGGGGAAAAGCTTGCGACAACGGCTTTTTTCCCTGTCGAACACACCCCCATTTCTTCCCGTGTCCGGTCCGCCCCGCACTGCCGGGGACACAGGGTGCAGGAGGCCAGAATCCTTGCCGATTGCCGGACTGTTTCCAATAACCGGCCCTGGTCTTTTGCGTTGAGGTATTTGGGAATACAGGTATCCATTTGCTGATTTTTTCTTGAATCACCGCGGTTGCGATTTGTTTTTTTATCCGACCCGATTTGCCCTTCACCATACCACATGACAAAAAACACTGCCACATTTCTGGGGCCAGGATCTTTCCGGCCCCGGGCCATGCATGAAAGGCGCTTTACTCCATGAGCCGTCTATAGGCGAGCAGGTCCTGTTTTTCATATTGAAAATACCGGGCATGGACGGTGTCTGCAAAGTGTTCAAAGCGCTCATGGGCATCGGGATCCAGGGAGGCGGAATAAAGGTTTACCAGAAGATCATGGGCAATATAGTCCTCGCTGACCTCAATAAACCCTTCATCCCGGGTCCAGGTCACCTTGGCATTGGCCCCCCGGGACATAATTCCCGAAACAACATGGCTGTGATCAATGATGATGGACAGATACCGCTCTTTTTTCTCGGCCATATACCGCGTAATCCTGCGGTGGGAAACCAGGGTCTCATAGGTGTTGTTTTTGCCAAAATAAATCCCCCGGAGAATCACCCCCCGGGAAAGGGCTGCATTCAGCTCTTGTGTAAGCTCGGTTATTTCCTCTTCCCAGATGGAGACCGCCACCCGTTTTTGGGCGCCCTGGATGAGCTGACGCAGAAAACCCATGATATTGTCCCGGCCCGAAATGACCACCAGCTTGTCATCCTGCTTGGGTTCCCGGTAAAGGGCACCGGCGTATTGGGACAGCTCCTCAAACACGCGTTCATAATGGGCTTTGAGTTTTTTAATAAAGATTTTGGGCTCCACCGGATAGTACACCCGGTTTTTTTCCTCTACCTGTTCAAAGACCATCTGCTTGTCAATGAGGTTTTTCAGCACCTCGTATATTCTGGACCTGGGAATACCCGAGGATTTGCTCAGAGCGTACCCGTTCAGGGGAAACGCTTCCAGCAGTTTCATGTAGGCTTTGCATTCATAGGCTGAAAACCCCAGAATTTTCATATCTGCTGCCATGCGCTTTTCTTGATCCATATTTAGGCTTCCTCTATTTTCTTCATGCCTGGGATTTTATTATCCAAGCCCGGCCAGGGTCAGATAGGCAATGCCCACCGATCCCAATACCGGCACGATGATCCCCCCCCTAAAGAATCCGTACACCGCCGTAAACCCCATGCCCAGCAAGGCGGCCGCCGGCATGTCCGGGGTGGCGGTCATGACCCCGGGGATGATCAGGGCACCGATGGCAGCCACGGGAATACATTTTAAAAAAGCGTTCACAGGCCGGGGGATCTGGGTATTGCCCAGAAGAAGAAACGGCAGCAGCCTCGGCCCATAGGTCACGGCAGCCATTCCCAGTATCAGGGGAATCAGATTGTCATCCATCAAGGGGCTCCTTTCGGGGTTGGACAAGGGTTAAGGCAGCCCCTGCCGCGGCAATGGCAAGGATGCAGACAATGATGCTCCAGCCCTTTGGCAGAAAATCCAGAGAAATCAGCAGCCAATTGAGCAGGCCCGAAGACAGGGCCAGAAAAAAAGAGAGACGAGAAATTTTGAGCTCGGGCATCAATATGGCCAGCAGAAGGGAATAGAGGGCAACCCCCATGCTCTGGCTTACAATCAGGGGCATGAATCCCCCCAGAAGATACCCGCACAGGGTGCCGGATACCCAGCCGGAATAGGCCGACATCTGGAGGACAAAGACAAACCCCTTGGTCAGGGGGCCTTTGGTAAAAGACAGCACGGAAAAGACCTCGTCGGTCACGCCAAAAGCCAAAACCAAATAATATTTTTTAAGCGTTTCCTTGATCCGGGTGGACAGGTAGGCGCTCATCAAAAAATGCCTGAAATTGACCAGCAGGGTGGTCAGGATAATCCCGGTCGGCCCCATGCCCGTGGCCAAAAGGTTCAAGGCGATGAACTGGCTGGCACCGGCAAAGACCACGGCGGAAAACAAAAACGCTTCCACCAGGGAAATTCCTGTGGTTTTGGCCAGAATCCCGAATGCCACGGCAGCGGGAAAATAACCGATAAAGATGGGGATACCGGCTTTCATGGCGCCCTGGATCTCCTTTTTTTCCATTCCGACAACTCCATTCTGGATAAATATTTTTAGTGACTATTATAGTAACCACTAATCTCCTTGTCAAGGAAAAACCCATTGCCCACACCCGGCCATAGACCAGGACAATAAATGATTGCAATTCAAAAAATCTTGTGAAAAAGTGTTTTCACAATCTGAGATCGTGGAAGTTTGCTGTTTTATGGAACATACATAAGGAGATGGACATGGAAAAGAAACTTCACTACGGCTGGATCGTCATTTTCATGGGGCTTATCACAACGGTCGCTGCCCACGGGTTCGGACGGATGGCCTATACGCTTCTGCTGCCCGCCATGAAGGACGGGCTTCAGTTTGATTACACCCAGCTAGGGCTTCTCGGGACGGGAAATTTCATCGGGTATCTTTCCATGGCCATTGTCGGCGGGTTCCTGGCGGCAAGGTTCGGCACAAGAACCGTCATTGTCATCGCCCTTGTTCTCATGGGCATTACCATGGTCCTGACAGGACTTGCCACATCATTCGGGTTTGCCTTTTCCATGCGGCTTCTGACCGGCCTTGGAAACGGGGCCGCCTATGTACCGGCCATGGCCCTGGGGTCGGCCTGGTTCAGTATGAAAAAACGCGGGTTTGCCACGGGCATTGTGTCCGGCGGCATCGGGCTTGGCATGTTTTTATCCGGGGTAATTGTTCCCTTTATTTTAAAATCCTATGAAACACAGGGCTGGCGGTATTCCTGGTATATTCTGGGAAGCCTGGTCCTGGTTGTTGCCGGAATTGTCTTTGTTTTTTTGCGGAATCAGCCGGCAGACAAGGGGCTTTTGCCCGTGGGTCAGGTAAAAACACAAGAGCGCCCGGCGGTTCAGGGCAGGGTTTCGTCCCTGGACTGGGCCAAAGTGTATAAAATGAAAGCCCTCTGGTATCTGGGGGCTGTGTATTTTTTTTACGGTCTCTCCTATATTATTTATGTTGTTTTCTTTGCCGCCTACCTGGTCAAGGAGATGGGCCATACCCAGGCCTGGGCCGGAGGGTTGTGGGCCACCGCCGGGGGGCTCAGCATTTTTTGCGGGGTAATCTGGGGAACCATTTCAGATCGGATCGGAAGAGGACGGGGATCGGCCTTTGCCTATCTTGTGCTGGGACTTTCCTATCTGGTGTTTGCCCTTATCAAAGTTGAGGCCGGATTTTACCTCTCAGCCTTTTTATTCGGGATCACGGCCTGGAGCATTCCCACCATCATGGCGGCAACAGCCGGGGATTTTGTGGGGCCGAGGCTGGCTCCGGCAGGACTTGGATTCATCACGCTTTTTTTCGGTATCGGACAATCCATCGGCCCGGCCCTTGGCGGATACCTGGCGGATGTGAGCAACTCGTTTACCCTTCCCTTTCTGGTGGCAGGGGCCATATCCCTTTGCGGTATGGTACTTTCATTATACTTAAAAAAACCGCTTCAGGATCAGTGATGATGGACAAAAAAAAACCCGTGAGCATAAAGCGACATTGCCTTTGCTGCGGCCTGCAATGCCCACGGCAGGGCGGCTGTGGCCCTGAATGTCAGCATTGCTTTTTTAAAGCCGAGTCATGCCGGAGACCATCTGATGGCAGAGGCCAAAGAGGTTTATAACGGCGGCCGGACCTCATTGTATGATATTGTCGTCTACAACGAGGTGACCGGTGAGGTCATTGCCAAAAGCCAGGACCAGGCCTACCGCATGAATCAATGGATTGTCCCGGAACAATGATCTGATCCTGAGAACCCGTTGCTGCACCAAAAGTATGAGACCCTTCTGCCTTAAACCAATCCAACATTGATTCGGATTCCACGGCCTGATCCATATCTTTTATTTCTGGCGTCATTACAGGCGGATCACCATCCGGGTTTCACCCCAAGATCAATCAGGTACATGCCCACACCCGGTGACTGGTCCTGACGGAATTTCATGCTGGGCGGGCTTTCATTTCTGAACCCCAGGTCAAGGTACATGCGGCCCAGCTTCTGGTTGGCGGTGAGGGACACCACCTGGGAAAACCCGTCGGCTTTCATCTGATTCAGAAATGACCGGATGAGCAGAAGGCCGATCTGCTGATTGCGGAACCGGCTTGAAATGGCAAGGGCGCCGAGTTCTGCCGTTTTGGGATCAAGCTGAATTTTTTCAGCACACCCCACAACAATGCCGTCAATCTTGACAATGAAAAAATGATCCCGCCGGCTCTGGATATACTCCCGGGACCGTGTCTTTA
>JAHIVS010000443.1 GCA_018816605.1 Pseudomonadota bacterium | reverse complement strand
CAATGGGTTGCCCCTGATGACATATGAAAATGTTGAAAAAGCCTGGACCCAGGGGATTGAATTCATGTGCACCGCTTTTGTGACCCAGGGATTGACCGTTGGGTTCTCATACTCCTATACAGACAGTGAAAATGAAGATACCGGCAAGGAGCTGACCTATTTGGCAAGGCATGTCGCCTCGTTCAGCCCGGCCTATGACTGGGAAAAATATGGCATGGGTGTCAGTGCCAGGCTGTCCTACAGCTCAAAGCAATATACAGATTCAGCCAATACCAGCCAGATAGGTGCGGGCGCGGTTCTGGATGCGAAAATTTACAAGAATCTGTCCGAGTCCGCCAAACTTTCCTTTGAGATGGATGATCTTTTTGATTCTGCCCAGGCGTCTATCGGAAGTTTTTATTCCGGCCGGAGCTTTACCCTTAAACTGGATCTTAAATTTTAAATTTATCAAATCTTAACGCTTATAAAAGGATGATCATATGAAAACCCTAGGTCGATGTGTAAAAGTTGTATGTCTCTTGTGTGTATGCCTGTTTGCCCTGCAAACCAATTGTTATGCCCACTTTCCCTGGATAAATGTTTTGGATTATACCCCTGAAACAGGCGCCTCCCTTAAAATGACCCTTAACTTTGGCCATGCCTACCCCTTTTCAGATTTTCTGGAAAAATCTGCTCTGGAATCGGTATCCCTACAGGGAGCTGGAAACAATTCTTTGGAAATAGACTATGTTTCCGAAGTTATGCTGGCGTCAAAGGAAAACATCACCACTCCTGGAACCTATATTGTCTCTGCCGTAAGAAAACCGGGATTTTATACAAAAACCAAAAAAGGGGGCATACAAGCTTCCAAACAGGGACTGGAACATGTGATCAAATGTTCTTTTTCCCACATGTCCATGAAAGCCGTTGTAAATGTCGGCAATGCCAATGGACCGGCAGACAAGGTTTCGGGGCATCCTCTGGAGATTATTCCCCTTAAAAATCCAGGGGATTTAAGAAGTGGAGACAATCTGCCCATACGGATTTTGCTGGATGGCAAGCCCTATGGCGGAACTTTTTTTGCCACCTATGCGGGTTTTTCAACCCAACAGGGAACCTTTGCCTATGCATCCCAAACCGACAAAAACGGACAGGGAACCTTAAAAATACTCACCCCGGGGGTCTGGATGATCAAGGCAAGCCATGAACAACCCTATCCGGACAAAACCCAGTGTGATAGCGAATCCTTTATTGCAACCCTAACCTTTGAAATAAATTAATGCTGTTGTCCTTGGCACCAGGTGTTTATCCCGGTGCCAGGGCACTCCGGTTTTAAGTTCAGGGAGAATGTGTATGAAACAAGTGGTAATTTGCTGGGTTTGCCTGGTGGGAGTGTTTTTTTCCAGTCCGCCCATGGCCCAGGCCCATAGTGTGCGAGGCTGGATACAAAGTCGGGACACCATGGTGGTGACAGCGGAATATGATGATGGCGAACCGCTTGGTTACGCTGTTTTTGAAGTTTACTATCCTGGCGGCAAGGAGTTATTCCAATCCGGGGTAACCGATCCCAATGGCTGTTTCTCGTTTTTGCCCGATACCCCGGGCAAGTGGAAAATCCTTGTAAAGGACGGCATGGGGCATCAGGTTTCCCTGACAGCCGACATTAACGATCAACAGGCCCTGAAAGAAAAAACCGCCCCTGGGGTCGGCCCCGGGCAATTGTCTAAAATCCAGCCAATTATCACAGGCCTTTCTTTGATTTTTGGCCTTATGGGTCTGGTGTTGTTATTCAAAACAAAAAAGCGCCCCAAAGCGTAAAGGAACCAAAAAATGAACCCAAAAAGGAAAGGGATCTTCATCCCCCCAAACCCCAAAGCCTGGCAATCCCGGATGGTTTTCCTTGGGATGGCTTTGCTCCTGACACTAAGCATTGGGAAACCCGCAGATGCCGGAACCCAAATCATGGAAAAAGCTGTAAAGACAGCCATTGACACCCGCCAGGAAACTCAAAGCCGAACAGAAGAATGGGAAGGGAAACGAGCTGAGTTAACCGCCCTTTATGACCGGCTTGCGTTTGAAAATGAGGTCCTGACAGCCACCCAAAACCGGCTGTCCAAAGAGCGTGTCTCCCACCGGGATCTGAATCAGTCCCTGGCCCTTCAGATACAGGAGAACCTTCGCATCCAAAGGGAAATGGAACCCTTTTTAAACGCGGTGGTGACCCGGCTTGAAGCCCTGATTGAAATCGATTCCCCTTTTTTGCAGGAAGAACGGAAGACCCGGTTGGAAAGACTTAAAACCATGATGTCAGATGCGGATGTCACCCTGGGGGAAAAATACAGGCGTGTCATGGAAGCGCTGTCAGTGGAGGCGGAGTACGGCAATACCATTGAGGTTTACCAGGACAAGATTTCGCTTCAGGGCAATGAAGTGCTGGGGGATATTTTCCGCTTGGGACGGGTTTCCCTGTTTTTTCTCTCCCTGGACAGAAAGTCGGCCGGGGTGTTTAATGTGGCCCAAAGTCAATGGCTTGCCCTGGATGCATCTCATATCCCGGCCATGGAGAGCGGGGTTGAAATGGCCGGAAAAAGACGGCCCGTTGAAATATTGACCCTGCCCCTGGGCCGGCTTGCAAAGGAATAAGGAGACGCTGATGAAACACTTTCTTTTAATACTGGTTTTTCTCTATTGTCTGGGATCTGTCAGCGCCATGGCCCAAAATGATTCGGATATGCGCATGGACCACCAGGTCCTGGAAAAGCAACAACAAATGGTCCGGGAAAAGGCAGCAGATGAATTAAAACAGGCCCGTGCAGAGGCAGCACAAAAGATTCTTGAAATTAAAAATGATGAAAAGGCCATCAAGGCAGCCATTGCAACGCTTCAGGAGAAAAATAAAGATCTGGAACAGACGAACAAGGCCCATGAACAACAGATCCTGGAGCTGAAAAAAATCCAGGACCAGCTCAGGGCGGATCTGGCCGAATCCAGTGCCGTGGGCCAGGAACTTTCAGGATTTATCAAGATAGGGGCCAAGGATCTTGAAGGTCTGTTGACACAAAGTCTACAAAGCGCACTTACAACCGAGGGGCAGGACTTTCTGGCCCCCCTGATCCACCAGGAAAAACCATGGTCCATGGAAGATATTAAAAAAATGGCCGATAGTTTTTTCCGGGAAATAACGGCCTCGGGAGCCGTTAAGATCACCCGGGCTTCCATCATT
>JAHIVS010000442.1 GCA_018816605.1 Pseudomonadota bacterium | reverse complement strand
GCGGGACCTGGAAAAGGGGGTCCAAACGCTTTCCTCCCTTTTGGGCAAGCGTGTGAGCCCTGTGTTTACCCCTCCCTGGAACCGATGCGGTGAAACCTGCCTTTCGTCACTGAAAAATTTGGGGTTTAAAGCTGTCTCCATGGACACGAACGCCAGCTCCCCTGGCCCGGGTCTATTGGAATTGCCCGTCCATGTCGATCTTCACACCCGGAAGGAAACAAGCCCTGAACAGGGATGGCAGTCTTTATTTATGGAAATGCTCAAAGGGCTTGGTTCAGGGCAATGCGGGATCATGATTCACCACCAAAAGATGACGGCCGAAGCCTTTACCTTTCTCTCCTTTTTGCTCCAGGAGATCAATTGCCGCAAAAAAATATCCCCCCTGACATTTGACGCCTTGATTGCCCGGGAAGACAGATGGAGAAAAGAATGAAGGAAAAAAAAATAGATCCCCGGGTGAAATGGACCTTGACACTGTTGATCGTTCTTGTGTTTTTTTCAAGCCCGGCCAGGGCGGCGGATTGGCAGTTCTACGGCATTGCAAAACTCAGAACCTTTGTCAATGAGGTGGACAACAAAGATGACGCACCCGATACCTTAAATTATGCCCAGTATCTCTACAGCAATTCCAAAATCGGCGCCCGGGTGAGAGTCAATGACAATCTCCGGGCCCGATTTGAGTATGGGATTGAAGCCGATGTCAGAAAATTATGGGGAGAATGGAAATTTGCCGGGGCCAGATTAAAGGTGGGTCAGGATTACACCCCCATTTATATGGATTATTGCCTGGAAGAATACGGAGGACTTTCCGGTGGCCGAAGGCCGATGATTCAACTTTCCTTCAAGGGGTTTAAGATTGCCGTCATCCAGCCCAGGGCCAAAAAATTTGGAACCTCGGGTGTGGCAGCCCACACCACCCTGCCCAAGCTGGAAGCAAGTTATAATAAAGAGATTGGCAAGTTTTCCTTTGAGGTGGCTGGCGGGATCAATACCTATGAACTTGTGGGCCAAAACCAAACCTATAAGATTAACGCGTATATTCTGGGACTGGGGGCAGAGCTTCGACTGAACCAGGCCTATTTTGCAGCCAATATCTATACCGGCCAGAACCTGACGCCCTATGGGATGATCATTGCCACGGACGGGAACCCCGCCATCACCGACGGTGGGGTACGGGACAACAAAGGATTCGGCTTTGTTCTCCTGGGCCGGTATTCTTTTAATGACCGATGGACAATAGAAGCCGGGGTTGGGCAACAGGAGTCCCGACTGGAACAGGCCCCCGCAACCGATGATGTCCAGGCATGTTATATCCTTTCAAAGATTAATCTATCTGAAAACGTCTATCTCATTCCTGAAATCGGACTCATCGATCAACTGCACGACACCATGGGAAAAAGGGGTCCCAGGACCTTATACTATGGAATTGAGTGGCAGATCTACTTTTAAACCAAAAGCGTTGAAGCGGATTTAGAGGTCATGGGGTCACCTTTATCAGAGCCCGACACGTCGAAGCACCCGCTTAAAAAAACCCAGTTTTTTGATCTGTACCGGAGCGATCAGGTCCACGGTTGCCAAGGTTTCGTTGTCCAACAGAAACACAATGTCTCCCAGCTTTTGGCCCGCTTCTACTCCGCCGTCTATTTCACGGGGCAGATGGATTTCTTTTTTTACGGCTGACAATTTTTCCTTTAACACCGGATAGGAAAAATCAGACGCTGCCACCGCCTGAAAGGATTGCGTCTCTCCTTGGGGAAATGCGATGGTTTCACCCATACCCTGGCCTTTTTTAGCCAAAGGGGCCAAATTGTATTTAGCCCAGTATTTTTTAAATTTTTCAATGGCGATATTGTCTCTGATCCTGGCGCTGGGACTTCCCAGAACCGCTACAATAAGCCTGAGACCATCTTTTTTGGCGGTTGCAACCACATTAAATCCTGCCTTTGAATAATACCCGGTCTTGAATCCATCCGTACCGGGCAGTTTGCCGATGATCTTGTTGTGGTTGTTCATGATAAAGGCACCGCCCCTGAAGGGTGCGGTCGGGATGGCGGTCCATTCAAGAAGTTTCGGATATTTGAGCAGCTCTCTGGCTAAAAGCATCAGATCGTAACAGGAACTGACATCCTCAATTTGACCGGCGGCGGGGGGAAGTCCATGGACGCTGTGAAAGTCGGAATCATTCATGCCAAGGCTTTTGGCCTTTTTATTCATTTCTTCCACAAAGGCTTCCTGGGTTCCGGCGATGTGTTCGGCAATGGCATGGGCGGCATCATTTCCCGAAGCCACCATGACGGCCTTCATCAATTCTTCCAGGGAAAAAGATTCTCCCTGTTTCAGATATACCTGACTGCCGCCCATTTTTGATGAAGCAGCAGAGACGGTAACCATATCTGCTAATTGAACCGCTCCGGCTGACAGTTTTTCCATGACAATGCAGGCCGTCATGAGTTTTGTAACACTGGCCAGGGGATGTTTCAAATGAGGGTTTATCTCTTCAAGCACCTTGCCGGTGCTTGCTTCTATAACGATCAGCGCCTGAAAGGAAGCCTCATTCTGAGGGGGTGCAGTCTGTACTTTTTTAACCGGTGCCCGAGGGGGGGTTTTAGATTTCCTGGTTTCTTTTGCCATGGCAGTTGATGCTATCAAACCAGATATCAATAAACAGATGAACCATTTTTTCACGATTTGGCGTCCTTTCTGAAGTCATTCATTTTCAGCCGTTATCAAGCGGCCTGATTTATAAATTAGGATCGCCTTTGTTGTCAATCAAAATATGAGAGTCCGGGAGACCTCTCATTAAAAAAAAATAATTTTGCCCGCCCGTCGGAGAAGGAAGATTCCAAGTGGCGAATCTATTTTTGAGGGTCAACTCCTTGCACCGCTGAATTTTATATGGTATCCATACCTTAAGATATATCTCTTTTTAAAATTCATCAATTTTATCCGCTTAAAAGGAGTCTTCCTTGAATGCCAAGACTGGTTTAAACAGAGGGCTTGACTATTCCCGGGCCATTGAAATCGCCCAAGGGGTGTTCTGGGTGGGTTATTCCGATACCCTGTCCGGTCTTCATTGCAACCCGTACATCATCATAGACAATGACGAAGCCGTGGTGATCGACGGCGGCAGCCGTCCGGATTTTCCAACGGTGATGATGAAAATCCTTCAAACCGGTATCGACCCGTCCCGAATCAAGGCATTGATTTACCAGCATTATGATCCGGATCTGTGCGGGAGCATACCCAACTACGAAGACATCATCAGCCGGGCGGACCTGAAAATTATTTC
>JAHIVS010000691.1 GCA_018816605.1 Pseudomonadota bacterium | reverse complement strand
TGTTACAATATATAAAAACAGAGTGCTGTTAATTTGCTGCACTCTGTTTTTAAAAAGAAGTTACCCATCTACTAAGCAGACGCGGTCTTTATGTTTATAATCGCAACGATCTCACACGCAGAAGATGGCGAGTGAGATCGTTGAATCAATAAATTGATTTGTAGTTTAGAGGTCAGCCCCTTGCTTTTTGCCAATCTTGATCTGGCGAACTGCGGCCACCACGATTAAAACAACCACTGCTGAAATCCCTGCTTCAGGTAAACCATTGGCAATCGCCACACCCCAAAGTGTTTTCCAGATGTTTGCGCCTAAAACTGAGATCACCTGTGCGGAAGTTCCAAAAACCAGGCCAAGCATACCCAACACCAGCACAGTGTTGGTAAGGCTACCGACGATGCCACTGACGATCATGCCAATCACTGGCAATTTCTTCAGTCCGTTCCATGCCAACCAGGCCATGGGTCCAATCAGGATGCGCGGCAGAACCGAAAGCAGTGGATTGACAAACAAAGGATCTAACGGTCCGGTTGGCCCCACCGCAGCCTGGTACATACTGAACAAGCCGAAGATCAAACCGATTACGCCGCCAACAATGGGTCCTTCAAGAATAGCGCCGATGATGGTAGGCACCTGCATAATTGAAAATGAGGCCAGACCCCAGGGGATGAAACCCCAGTGGGTGAATCCCAATATAACGGTGATTGCGCCTAAAACGCCGGTTACAACAATTTTACGAGTGCGATTTTGTGCCATTTATTTCTCCTGTCATTCACTATAACAAGATTAACCCGGCGTTAAATAAAAGTTACTTACCGGTTTCCAAGATATTTTAGTTCACATTCTTAAAATGATCCCTTCCGGCCAGATAGATTTCTCATCTCGATAGAGTCGGATATCGATCATTCGAAATAAATATCTGTGGCTTTTGGTTGTTCCGCTCTAAATCCAAACACAGGCAGGTTGTAAAATATTGTTCATTTATTCTTTCGAGCTAAATATAAATCCTTAGCGTACGATATTTTTCGTTTCGTGAGCTGACCCCCTTCTAAAACAATTTATTCCGGACGCTAACAAGATATTATCGACCATTACTCTATCAAATATTTCGAAAGCTATAAAGATTTTGTGGCGTTTTTTGATATTATCTTCGGGTTCTTCTGCCAGATCTCAAAAAACACGGATTTCTCCTGTGTTCAGAACCGTTCTTCAATCGGGTAGGAATACCCTGCCTGGATTTTGGTTTGTGCATTTAGATGCGTTTGTAAATATTGTCCGCAGTTGCTCCCTATCAGATTTTCTTCAAGGTTTCCAATACTCAAAATTACCTCGTACCCATCTGCCCTTAATTGCGAAATAATTTCATCATTTTGATTTGGCTTATTGACATCAATATATGAAATCAGGTTGTTTTCAACGGCACGATAAGTTGGATTAATCGGAGTAATTTTTATCAGGTATTTTTCTGGAGAAAAATATTTTTTTATGATCTTTGACTCAAGCGGAGATTGCCTTGCAAGGGCGAAGTTTAACGTTATCTTGCGGTCCCCTGTCATATAAAAACGATCTCCATATTCAGCCATTTCAGCAAAATTCCATTTTCGAATCGGCACAATCTGATCACGGAGATGCTCATCAGTAGTATGGATAGAAAATTGAAATTGGAAATGTCCATTATTGTAATGAGTGTTTTTAATATCAATTATCCGGTCAAAGAAGTCATTACAACCCGCAGGTGCGACTGTAGAAATGGAAGGCATCAATCCAGGTGCTTGATAACGGGTGGCGAGTTTTTCAAGAACAGTAAGGACAGCTGAATTTAATGCTGGCTCACCCATTCTGGAAAATTGAATTTTAAATTGATTGGATGGTATGCTTTTTTGTGGGTAACGAAGATGGACCAAAAAATCGATTTGTTCCATGATTTCATCGGCGGATGGTTTGCCATGATAATAACCACCTGCGTCGCACATGGCACAATGAACCGGGCAGCCAAACATGGTTGAAATTAATAAAACCCACTTTTCTGCGCGAGTAAGTGGGGGTAAAACGGATTCAACGCATTCTAATAGGTTGCCGCTTTTCAGTTCCAGAATGTAAACAAGGGTGGCGTCTTCTTTACCTGTGGATGCAACGACTTTCATGTTCATTCTCCTCAATTGTTTGGTGGATGAGCATACCAGCACGAACACCATCGCCAACAGCAATGGCAGCTTGTCTGAATAAGCCATTTTTTACATCACCAACAAAGTGGAGGATGCCCTTTTCTTCATATTCAACAGCACATTTCATTACTGAAGATGAAATGAAATCGATTTGGGGATCCCGACCGATTGCACCAACAATGTAATCTGACCGGAACGTTTTCAAACCGAAAGGGCTAGAACATTCCACAATCATATCGCCCTCAAGACTTTTTTCTACCTTTTCAATCTTAGTCTTAGGACTATAAACTATATTCTGATGGTCTTCAGCCTGATTCTTAAGTCGCTTTAGACATTTGGTTTGATCAGAATGATTAAGAATTATAACCGAATTTTTTTTTGCCAGATTTAGCGCATAATCAAAAGCAATGTCACCGCTGCCGATAATTATGATATTTTTCTTGGTTTGATCTTTGATAGTGTTCAGATCGTATACAATATTCTTTTTCAATTCATCAAAAACAGAAAACCCTGTTAATACTTTGGGCTTAGTACCTGAAGCAATCACAGCGAACTTTGCCTGATAAAGGGTGTCTACAGTGATTACTTCAAATAAACCCTCTTTCCAGGATAACTCGATCACTGATTCCTGGGTAATTTTAATAGGTTTGACTTGCTCAATAAAAATATCCGCCAATTCCGGTCCAGATATACCACCGGCAAAACCCGGGTAGTTCTCAACCCAATTTGCATTGCATATTAATCCGCCTGGTCGCGATTTTTCGAAAAGGCGAGGAGTCAAACCATAACGTTTCAATTGAATCGCTGTCGCCATACCTGCTGGTCCAGCGCCAACGATTAGTACATCATCCACTTTTACGCTCCACGATGGAAATAATCGTATCTGCCAGAACTGGCGTCGCAAATCCATGTGCAAGGTTTAGCAGTGCAGCGCTGTGAAATGCTTCATTGTATGTCGCAGTTCCATCGACAGTGAAGAAAACTTCATAACCCCGCATAAATGCTGACCTGGCGGTTGTCTCACAACATAGATGTGTCATGACGCCGCAAATAACCACTTGCCTTATCTTTCGTTTCTTTAGAATGGCCTCAAGCGGAGAGTAAATAAAAGCATCATACCGGGTTTTGCTGATTACAATGGCTTCCTGCTGATCAATGCGTGGGGCAATTCTACTCAGGTTCATGTCGGCACTGAGAATATCCTTCCACCAGACAGCCATCAATCCAGCATTTTGGGGAGTATTTATATGCCGGGTTAAGATGACTGGAAGTCCTGAAGGTGTACACACTTTAATGAGAGCATTTACTTTGGGAAGAATTGCCGTCGCACTTGGGACAAAAGCATGAGATTGGTCGCTGAGAAAGTATTCCTGCATATCCAACACTAACAGTGCGGATTGCTCCATCGTCGAGATTATGGGTCTTTTTCGCGTTGACTTTTCAGCCGATTCCAAAAGTTTTTGAGCTGTTACATCGATCGAAGAAGGAGAAAAATACTGCTCTTTTACAATTGCCATAATATTCCTTATTACTAGTGTTCTCAAATAATAGCATAAATAAATACTTGCACAATATATGTGTTAGGGCTTTCATCCACGCCGTAGGTTTCAGGTTCAAAATAAGCAAACTGTTATGGTCGCTGTTGTCGTCGCTCATGTAATATTGCTTGGGTTCCCAGGTGTACTTAATCGGTATGGCCGTGCCGGTTCCCCAGTCGGGATAATACATGCCGTTGATATATTTAGTAGACTCCGCGCTGATAAAGCCCATGTCGACGGTCAGGTACGAGCCATATTCAGCATCCCAAAAGCTGACGTCATAATACCAAAGCAAGGTTGCTGATACTTTACTCTTTCGAGAAAATTGCAAATCCTTAACACTACGTTTTTTTTCGTTTCGTGAGCTGGCCCTATCCTTGCAGATAGTTGATAATTCACTCTCTCAATTGTTCAAACCAAATTGATCAGCCATCATTGCCGCAGATCTGAGAGGCAGTGCAGATAAGTTTGTCTGTATAGTCTCCGCTGCCGGATTAAATTCATAGCGTCCCAGCCGGTTGATGTGTTCAGATAGAACGGGTAGAATATGAGCCAATTGTTCGGGAGTGATGGATACTCCTTCCATTTCCAATTTATTCACAGCAGCGGAGAGGTAAGCGGCATTCCAGGTCATGACCATCGCGGCCACTAATTGCAGGCAGCTGGTGCGATTTAATTGTGCTTCCAACTCACGCTGACGAATTTCTCCTGACTGACCG
>JAHIVS010000441.1 GCA_018816605.1 Pseudomonadota bacterium | reverse complement strand
GCTTGACCTCGGAGATGTCCCGGTGGGTGATCACCGATCCCAGGGGATTTCCGTTTTTATCCCGAAAGACCGATCCACGGGTGGTGACATCAATGAGCCGTCCGCTTTTTGCCCTTCGTTTGGTTTCCACCCGGGGCAGAATTTCTCCCTTTAGGATCGTGCCGATGCCCTTCATGGTCTCCTTCCAATGGGCTTTGGGTACAAAATGGTCCATGGTCTTGCCCAGGCTGTCTTCAAGGGTATAGCCGAACACCTTGGTAAAGGCCGGATTCATATAAATAACCAGGCCGTCCATGTCGTAGACCACAATGGGGTCAGGCACGGCTTCCATGACAGATCTGTATTTCCCTTCACTTTCTTTCAAGGCCTCCTGGGCCAGACGGCGATCCTTTATTTCGGCCAAAAGTTCCCGGTCATAGGTGGCAAGTTTGTCCATGAAGGAATTATAATAAAAAGTGAGCTGTCCCACTTCGTCACTGGATTCCATTTTCACGGACCTGTTTGAAAATCCGCCGGCTATATCCTGGTTAAACCGGGCCATCAGAGATTGCAGGGGCTTGGTGATGGTGGAACTCAGGACAAAGGAGATGGGGATAAAAACAATCAAAGCCGCCGCCCCCACCAGAATGATGATATGCTTTATGATGCCCAGGGGAAAATAAAATTCATCCAGATAGCTGGACGAAGCAACGATCCATTCGTATTCCGGGATATAATTAAAGATCACCAGCTTTTTCCGCAGCTTTTCATCACCTGGGTTTTTCCAGGAATAGATCAGTTTTCCATTCTTTTCTTCCAGCATCTTGCGGAAGAACTGATCGGAGAACCGTCTGTCCCTGGCGATATTGACCCCGGCCAGTTCCGGATGGATGATGACATTGCCCCGGGTGTCCATGACATAGGAATAACCTGTTTTCCCGAAGCGCAGGCTTAAGATGCTTTCTTTAAAATCATTGATTTCCACCAGTTGTGAAAATTCTTTTCGATAGGAGGAGACCGTGATCATCCAGTCCCAGGGCTCAAAATAATTGATATACAAGGCCTTGGGACGGGGTGCAGCATCTTCCGGGTTTTTCCATGAATATTCGATATACCCGTTTTTTTTGGCAATCATCTCCTGGACAAACCTGTGATCGGAAATATCCAGTCCTTCCAAAGGCTTTTTAGGGTGTTTGAGTACCCGGCCTCTGCCGTCCAGAATACAGACATACCCGGTGATGCCGATTTTCTGGCAGAGGATGATGTCCGACGCCCTTGCCTTTGCCTCTTCCAGACTGATCTCCCCTGCCTTTTGCCGGTCATGGAGGTGCTGGATAATATCATAATTTTTTTCAGCCACTCCTCTCAGACGGTTTTTGATGGAAACCGACACCGCGGTCTTGACCGTGTTCAGGATGGCAGAAGTGGAATTTTTCAATTCGCTTTCGATGTTTTTTTCTAGATTTTGCTTGACAATAAAATAGATGATCAGGCTGGAGAGGCTTATGATGATCAGAAAGCAGAATGAATAAATAAACAGCAGCTTGTACCGGATGGGGAAATTTTTGATCAGATCAAAGGGGTTCATACCATCTCCTTAAATGAAACTGCTGGTTAGTGCATCGGGAAAAGAATTTTTCAGAAACGACCGGCTTTGTCAATGGGATTTGTTCCGGAACGGCTGAACCCATCCCCAAAGGATCGCAACTTTGCGATCCTGGGTTGCGCTTTTAAATCCAGGGATCTGAACCCTGTGTCAAAACGGTTTGGGCAGATGGGATGCACGTTTGTTGTTTTTCAGGGTTGCTATCGGGCGGTTGCGGGGTGTGTTCCCATGACGGACCCTTTTTTTACCCTGGGAAAGGGAAAGGAAAACCGTTTTTTTTCTGGTGCCGGCAGAGGTGGCATGCTCTTTGCCTATTTTTTATTGTTACCAAGGCGGGAAGCCCCCCACATGATGATTACAAAAAGGATGGATATATTCAGGAACCGATGAATACATGTGGGGGAAATAAGATAGCCGTTTTCAAAGGAGGTAAAATGAAAATTGCGATCAGTTCGTTTGGAGAAGAGATCACCGCACAGATCGACCCACGGTTTGGGCGCTGCCGGTTTTTTGTCGTGGTTGACACAAAGGATATGCAATTGGCGGTATTTGAAAATGAAAATGCAGACCAGACCGGGGGGGCCGGTATTCGATCTGCGGCATTTTTAATCGATAAAGGGGTTGATCTGGTGATAACAGGCCGGTGTGGACCCAATGCCATGGATGTCTTTAATGAAAGAAAAGTTCAGGTGATTTGCGACCAGACCGGCACTGTGGAAGCAGCCATCGAGCGATATAAAACAAAAGCAGCACTCCAGGGGGTTTCTGGAAAACAAAAAGCAGAAAAGCGGTCATATAAAAGCCAAGAACCTTACCGCTCGACGGGGCAGGCCAGATGCATGGGCGGTCCCGGCAGGGGGATGGGCCGTGGGGGCTGTGGCATGGGTCGTGGCCGTGGTTCCAGGGGTGCAACAGATTAGGCGGACCGGAATCGGGAGATATCCATGTGCAGGCGATGGATGATTTTCTGGATCGATGCCCGTTCAATGCCGCTGAGTCTTGAGGTTTCTGAGATGTTGCCCCGGGTTTGTTCGAGTAGGCGGGTCAGGTAGTTTTTTGAAAAAATATCCAGGGCCTGTTTCTTGGCATCCTTGTACAAGGGAATTCCTTCGGGATGGAGGGTGGTTTCAAGATCCCCCTCCACAAGATTGATCAGGGCCAGGTCAATGGTCTTGCCGTTTGAAAATACCACCATGCGGCGGACATAATTGAGCAATTCCCTTACATTGCCGGGCCAGACCTGCCGGGAAAGAAAACTGAGCGCCAGAGGATCAATTTCCATGGGGGGGATGCCCATTTCATCACAGGTATTCAAGACAAATTCCCTTACCAGCATGGGGATATCTTCTTTTCTTTCCCTCAAGGGGGGCACTTTTACGGAAAGAACGTTCAAACGGTAATACAGGTCCTGCCTGAAACTGCCGTCCAGAATTTTGTTTTCAAGATTCTGGTTGGTCAATGCCATGATGCGGACATCCGTTGTTTTGGAAAGGCTGGACCCTACGGGTTTGACCTCCTTGTCCTGGAGAAACTTGAGCAACTTTGCCTGGATGGGAAGACCGATGTCCCCGATTTCATCCAGAATCAGGGTGCCTTTGTTGGCCATCATGAAAAAGCCGTCCCGGTTTCGTTCAGCCCCGGTAAACGCCCCTTTTACATGGCCGAACAGCTCACTTTCCAGAAGTTGCTCGGGGATGGCCGGGCAATTCAGGGTATGGCAGGCATCCTGCTTTCTTTTGGATAAAGCGTGTATGGCCTTGGCAATGTACTCTTTTCCGCATCCGGATTCTCCGGTGACAAGCACGGTGTAATCTGTTACGGCAATGGCACTCATCTTTTCCCGGAGCTGTTTCATAACCCGGCTTTCCCAATGCACCGTCTGGTCTGAACTCAGGGATTTGATAATATTCTGCAAGCGTTTATTCTCGCTGGCAAGGGTATAATGCTCCATGGCCCGCTCAACCGTGTGGTAAAGGGTCTCCCTGTCCACGGGTTTGGAGATGAAATCCCAGGCACCTTTTTTGAGTGCACTGACGGCGTTTTCAACCGTGCCGTGACCGGTGATCATGATCACACACAGATGGGCATTTATTTCAAGCCCTTTGAGCAACAGGTCATGGCCGGATATTTCAGGCATCTGCAGGTCGGTAAGCATGACCCCGATATCTTCGTGGCGGAGAATGTCAAGGGCCTCATCACCTGAAGATGCACCCAGAAATCGGATTTGTGTGAATTGTTTCTTAAGATTTCGGATCAGCCCCTTTAAAAAATCCGGGTCATCGTCCACAGCCAGTACGGAAAAAGATTTCATGGGCGTCTCCTCAAATTTGTCTCGTGTTCGGCAAGGGGAAAGAAGATGCAGAATCGTGTGGTATCATCGCTTTTTACCTCTATTCTTCCGCCAAGTTCGGTGATGAACCCATACACCACCGAAAGTCCGAGCCCGGTTCCTTTTCCGATTTTCTTGGTGGTGTAAAAGGGATCAAATATATGGGAAATAACCTCTTCGGGGATACCCTGGCCATTGTCTTCAATGCAGAACGCCACCTGGTTTTCCGGCGACATTCGGGTGTGGATATGAATTTTTCCCTGATCGTTAAGGGCATCAAATGCATTTAACCACAGGTTGGTTAAAATCTGCTCCAGGATGGCAGCATCACATTTTATATCCGGAAGGGAGGCTTCCAGATCAAAGTCAATGGCAATATGCTTGGAGGCACCCTGGGTTTTAAAGATTTCAAAAACAGACCTTACCACCGTGTTGATGCTGCAGCGGCCGGAGATCACCTGTTTGGGCCGGGACAGGTTCAACAGGTTCTGGATGATTTTTTGAACCGACCGGGTGTGTTTTGAGATTACATCAATGTCGGCATGTGTGTCTTTATCCTTTACCGCATCCTTGACAAGATCCGTGTACAACCGGATCACCCCCAGGGGATTGTTTATTTCGTGGGCAATTCCCGCTGCCATTTTACCAATGGCGCTCAAGCGTTCTGTCTGCTGCATTCGTTCAATCATCTGTTTTTCCGGTGTGATATCTTTTATATACACGACGATTCTTAAGCTTCTTTGATCCTGGTGGGGTAACGGGTAGAGGTCAACGGAAAAATAGCGGTTTTCAGGCGTACGGACTTCCTGACTGACCGGGGTTCCTTTTTTTATGACAAGGTCCAGTATGGTATTGTTTTTGTTTGCCGATGATGGCTGACTGAGCAGATCTTTTAGTTCTTTTTCCCTTCCGGCCCGGCTGCCGGCCGGCAAAATCGTATCGCAACCCTTGTTGGCAATAATGATATTTGCATCAAGGTCAATGAGCAGCAGCGGGTCGGAAATGCCTTCAAATATGGATTGGAGCATGTCGTTCTGGAACCGGATATTTGAAAAAGCCTGGATGTTTTCGATGAGAATCGCGATCTGAAGGCCCAGGGCCAGAAGAATTGCAGGATCCAGGTCCTGGGGATCAGGTTGTGAATTCCAGGAAATACAAAGGATGCCCCAATGGCTTTCCTGGGACTTTATGGGAACATACAGTTTATTGTTTTCAAACAGCACCTCATTTTTCCACAACAACTCCTTGATCGCCTCATCAAGGGTCTCTGTGGCAGCATCCTTTTTCCAGGAATACCGGTTTTCCGAAGCCACAGTGCAATAATAGACAACCTGTTTTGCATTGAACCGGTTGCCGACATTTTCCAGAACACCGGTAATCAGGGACAGGGTATTTTGTATTCCTGTAAAACCCGAGAGCAGGCTGACAAAGAGGCAGACATCCGCCAGGTGCCGTTCTGATTCTGTATGGAGGGTGAGGGTTCGTTCTTCCACTCTTTTTTCAAGCGTCTGGGCATGTTCCACAAGTTGTGTTCTTGCGGAGGAAAGGCAGGTTGCAAGTTCTTCAACTCCCTCGATCAGCCCTTCGATTTCATCTTTCTGGCCCAGCCGGTCAATAATCCGCTGTTCCTGTTCCCCGGAAAACCGGGTTTTGAAAATCCGGGTGAGCTCATGGAGGTTTTTCATGACCAGGCGGTCAAAAAAAAGGCTGATAAGGCCTGCAAACAATAATATCCCCAGAATATACAGGCTTAAATAATGCAGGGTCAGGCTCATGGCCGGTTCCCGGATCATATCCACTGGAAAACCGGCAACAACGACCCCGGAGACATCGTTCAGCATATAATGAAACCCATTGGTGCTGCCGTATATTTCAATGAGTTCTCTGGGCGCATCCTTTGGATCGCCATGGCATTGCAGGCAGGATTCCGTGAAAGTGACCGGCCTTGCCACCATGTGATATTCTTTGCCGTCAACCAGGGTATTGTCTTCCCAGATTTTAAGGGTTTTGTCTTTCTTGAATATTTCAATAAGACCGGCTTCAAAGGGATTTGCTTTTGATTCAAGGTTCCGGGGTTTTATGGAAACCCTCCGATAATGGTATCCTGACGCATCCTGGATGTTTAAATTGGCCATGACCTGCCTGGAAATATAGGAAGAGGACATGGCCTTCAAGACAAACCGGCCTTCGGGCAAAACATTAAACATCTCCGGCCTTAATTGTGTCTTTACATAGTCCTGGAGGGCATTGGACTGGGCCAAAAGCATTCTTGACCGCTGACTGATTTCCGATTCAAGCAGAGAGTTAAAGTGAAAATACATAATAATGGAGATGCACAGGCCCAATGCCAGGGCAAACATGACAAGACCTGTGATGAATTTAAATCTTAAATTGATTGTCTGTGTAAACATGGGCTGCCTCCTGTTGATACCCCAGGTTATATCCATAGGAGATTCCGGACTAAATTGCAAGCCAGGGTGTAAACGGTGTATCCTTAAGAACAGCAATGTGTATTCTTAAGGATACACATTGCCTGGGGCTTTTTTTCAAAAATCTAATATTATCAGTATGTTATACATATATATTTTGTGGCATGCGAATTGCTATACCTAGAATTCAAACGCAGTTGCCAAGCCAATCAGGTATGATTTTATAAATTTATTCATCAGGAGGAAAAAAATGGCACAGGACAGCAACCGGGTTGTCGATCACGGTCAGAGCAAGTGGTCCGACCTATGGAAAAAAGAAGACTTTCTGGCAATATGGCTCGGATTTGCCATCATTGCCGTAAGCATGTTTGCATACTTTAATTACGGGCCAAAAGCAGATTTTGAAAAGAAAATTGAGGCTGCAGATCAAATCCAGGCAGCTGAATCTGCCAACGCCCCTTTTAAAACAACAACCTGGTATAAAGCCCAGGATGAAAAGAAGAAACTAAAGGCATCGGGATCTGCTTTTGGTAAATTTGTATCCCACTGGACAAAAAAGCCAGGTTCATGGAAAACCAATCCCATGGATGCCTTTATCCAGACAGATGCCCAGGCAAAGGCAAAAGACGAAAAAGCCATGCCCAAATATGACAAGGCCAAAGCGGCTGAGGCAGAAGGCCTTAGGGTTGCAGTGACTGCTGAAAGGGCCGCAGCCCTTGCAGCCTATAAAGACATTGCATTGAATGATGCTGCCGCTGGCAAGATTGCAGAATGGCGGGAGACCCATAGAGCTGTCAGCGATGCCAAGAAAAAAATTGGAAACAAAGCCTATAATTATTTTCCCACTCTCCTGGGTCTTTTTGTCTTTCTGGCCTTGATATTCGGATTTGGTGTCAAAATGATGGGTGAAGATGCCTTTGGTTTTTTTAAAGGGTTTCTCATTGTATTTCTTGTGGCAACCCTTGCCTATCTTTTGGGCGGCCAGGCCATTTCCAAACAATATGGCATCGGCGCCGAAGCCTGGGGTGTCCTTCTGGGCATGATCATCGCCAACACCCTTGGTACTCCCAAATGGGTTCTGCCTTCCTGCAAAGTGGAATTTTTTATCAAAACCGGTTTGGTGCTGCTGGGTGCGGAAGTGCTCTTTAACAAGATTGTTGCCATTGGTGTTCCGGGCATCTTTGTGGCCTGGATTGTGACCCCCATCGTTCTGATCAGTACCTATATCTTTGGCCAGAAAGTATTGAAGATGCCTTCCAAGACCCTGAATATGGTTATTTCCGCAGACATGTCCGTGTGCGGGACCTCTGCCGCCATTGCCACTGCTGCCGCATGCCGTGCCAAAAAAGAGGAGCTGACCCTTTCCATTGGTTTGTCCCTTGTGTTTACAGCGATTATGATGATTGCCATGCCTGCAGTCATTAAGGCAGTGGGTATGCCGCAAATTCTGGGGGGTGCCTGGATGGGCGGAACCATTGATGCAACGGGAGCGGTTGCAGCCGCCGGTGCCTTCCTGGGTGAAAAGGCCATGTATGTTGCCGCCACCATAAAGATGATTCAAAATGTTCTTATCGGTGTAACGGCATTTTGTGTGGCCATGTACTGGACCATGAAAGTGGAACGCGAAGCCGGCCGGGAAGTCGGCGCAATGGAAATCTGGAACCGGTTCCCAAAATTTGTCCTGGGATTTCTTGCAGCCTCCATTCTTTTTTCCATACTTGATAGCAGTCTTGGCAAGGATCTGGGAACAGCCATGCTGGACCAGGGAGTGGTTCGCGGCGGAACCCGTCTTTTCCGCGGATGGTTCTTTGCATTGTCTTTTGCCGCGATTGGTCTGTCAACCAACTTCCGGGAGCTGGCAAAATATTTCAAGGGCGGAAAACCACTGATTCTTTATGTCTGCGGCCAGAGTTTTAATCTGGTCCTGACCCTTGTCATGGCATATGTCATGTTTTACCTGGTATTTCCTGAAATCACTGCAAAGATCTAATCGGGTTTGTCTTGTTTGACCGGCCGGGAGTTTCATTGCTCCCGGCCCTTAAAAAAAAAAGGGTTGGAACTGATGATAGAAAAAAGTCTAAGGGAGCGAATCACCCGGTTTATTCTCGTATTTGGCCTCACGCTTGCTTTTGTCTATGTTCTGCTTCCATGGGTTACCCGCTCCTTTGCGCCCTTGAATCGCATGTCCTTATCCCTGGAAGAAAGCGGGATTAACCCCAGCAGCTATTATTATACGGATGTCGAACAGGTCATTGAATCGGAACAATATCTTGAGACGGTTCTGGGAGATAATAGGTAGGGAAATCGGGTTATGGTTTTTCCCCCTGACTAGGCCTCTATCTGTTCGATTTCGAAGGGGATGTCCACGGCAAGGGAAATAAATTTTTTTGCAAGGGCCTTGTTACCGGTTGTGAAAAACGTCAGTTGCGGGGTTTGGTCCTTATGTGAAACCAGATCAGATTCTGTGAGGACCCTTTTTGTCTGTGCGGCAACGGCAGATGAAGAATCGATGATGGCCATCCGGCCCTGGATAACTGTTTCCATGGTTTTTTTCAAAAACGGATAGTGGGTGCATCCCAGCACAAGGATATCTGCCCCTTTTTCCACCATGGGAGCAAGATATTTTTCCAGGAGCTGCCGGGCAGTTTCGCTGTCCTGTTCTCCCTTTTCGACCAGTTCCACCAGGCCATATCCCGGCTGAATAAAAACGTCCAGGCCAAAGGCATGTTTCTCATAGGTTTGTCTGAAAAGTTTTCCATTGAAGGTGTTTTCCGTGGCCAGAATTCCTATTTTCTTTGTTCGGGTCTGCAATGCCGCAGGTTTCAGGGCCGGTTCCATTCCGATAAACGGAATGGGGTACTCGGATCTGAAGCAGTCGATGGCTACCGCTGTGAGGGTATTGCAGGCAATCACCATCAGTTTGCAATTTTGCGCCAGAAGAAACGCCATATGCTTCCGGGTCAGAAAAAGAATTTCGTCCTGTGTTTTGGAGCCATAGGGGCAGTTGCCGCTGTCGGCAAAATAGGTGATGGACTCCGAAGGCAAAAGGGTTCTAACCTCCTTTAACACGCTGAGTCCGCCTACGCCGGAATCAAAAATGCCGATGGGTCCTTTCTGTATATGCGTATCCTGCATTCATCTTCCTGGAAAAATGAATATAAAATTATCAACTTGCCGAAATTTGACACGGGTCTGAAGTTTTGTCAATTGCCCATACTCCTGCCATCCCTGGTTTCTCAGGGAGTCAATTCCTGTTTGAGCAGACAGCAGGCGATTCTGTGGCAGGGCCTGCCTTCTGCATCATAGGAGAGGTTGCCGGGCTGGATCATTTTGTTCATGACACAGCCTTCGGGGATGATAAGCTTGAACAGATCCGTTTCATTGATGGGCGGCATGGGCATAAGCCGATTGTTGATGATTTCATGGGAATGCAGAGGGAAGTCCTCACAAATGGGGCACTGGTATACCCTGCCATTGGGGAATACAAAATAATTGTCAGATACGTTTCCGGCACATTGAAAGGGTTCGCCATGGGATAAAAAAACCTTGGGATAGGTGACGACAATGCCCTGGTCGGCAACCTTTTCTGCTACTTTGGGAATTGTTCCAAGCCAGATTTCCTTTGATACCTGGAGGGCGGTTGAAAATTTCGACGATTCCCCCCTCATGCCGATAACCTGGATAAAAAATCGGTTGATGCCAAGGTCTTTTGTAAGGTCCGGCATCCGGGCAAGCTCATGGATATTTTTATCGGACACCGTATAGATCATGGAGCAGGAAAACCCCTTTGACCTTGCGCTGTGAATGCCTGAAAGCACGGCATCATAACTGCCCTTTCCCCGGATCTTATCATTGGTATCCGGGGTGGCGCCGTCCAGGGAAAAACTTAAAAAATCAAGGTCGTCCGGGGTGATTTTGTCCAGGATATCATGGAAAAGATATCCGTTGGTGTCAATGGTGATGGATCTGAACCCAAGGCGCCGGGCCTCTTTTACAACCAGAGAAAGATCCGGGTGGAGGGTGGGTTCCCCCCCCAGCAGAACCAGATTGGTTTCGGGCGCTTTGGGGGCGAACAGCCCCAGCCAGTCTTTGATGGTGTCAAAGGGAAGCCTCCTTTTCCCATGCTGTTCTGGATTGATATAGCAATGGGAGCAGGACAGATTGCATTGGGTCAGGATATGGAAAAAAAGATTGGACGATTCTTTTGAAAACGCCACGGTCTTATGTTGCATATTACCCCATGCATTGTTTGGTAAAGTTGGGATCAAAGGGAACCGGATAGTCTCCGTCAAAACAGGCCTTGCAAAAATTAAGCTCCGGGTTGACAACCCCGGAGGCTTCCAGCATGCCCTCGACAGACAGATAGTGCAATGAATCCAGGCCCAGGTGTTCGGTGAGTTCATTTAGGGGCTTTCGGGCGGCGATCAGCTCTCCCTTGGAGGAAAAATCAATGCCGTAATAGCAGGGAAACTTGTGGGGGGGGCAAGAGACCCGCATGTGCACTTTTTTGGCTCCCAGTTCCCGCAGGGCCTTGACACGGGTTTTGGCTGTGGTTCCCCGGATAATGGAATCTTCGATAATGATGATTTCCTTGTTTTTGATCAGTTCCCTCACCGGATTGAGCTTGACCCGGACGGCAAAGTCCCGCATGGACTGGGTGGGCTGGATAAAACTTCTGCCCACGTAATGGTTGCGGATCATGGCCATTTCAAAAGGGATGCCCGATTCTTTGGCATAGCCGATGGCCGCATAATTGCCGGAATCGGGAAAGGGCATGACCAGGTCCGCCTCCACATGGGATTCCTGGGCAAGCCTTTTTCCCAAGGCTTTTCGCATCTGGTAGACATTCTTACCGTCAATGGTCGAATCGGGTCTGGCAAAATAGATATATTCAAAAATACACAAAGATTTATGGGCAGCCGCCTTGGGATTCCGGATGCTTTTGATGCCGTCTTCGTTGATGATGACGATCTCGCCCGGTTCCAGTTCCCGGATGAATTCCGCCTGGATCAGGTCAAAGGCACAGGTTTC
>JAHIVS010000440.1 GCA_018816605.1 Pseudomonadota bacterium | reverse complement strand
CCATTTATAGCGTTGCCTTTGTAATTATTAAGTTAGACTCATCTCAAAAACGGAAGGATGATGGTGTTGACAATGGTGCCTGAATAGACACCCACCAGGATCAACGCCAGGCTGACAATTGCCAAAGTGACAAGGGATGCCACCGGTGCTTCATCCATTACAATTACCTGGTCGCCATGTCCATGGCTGTGATCATGACTGTGTCCGTTTCCTTCCGGTGCAAAAAAGCAGATCTCAAAAACTTTGAAGAATAACACCGCACAGATGAGACTGGAGATAAGCAGAGCGGCAGCAAAATGATATGCTCCGGCTTCAAAGGCCCCCAGGATTAAATACCATTTGGAGAAAAACCCGCAGGTGGGCGGAACCCCGATAATGCTGAAGGCTGCCAGGACAAACCCGGCCATGGTCCAGGGCATTTTGCCGAACAGCCCCGAAAGGTTCGGATAATCAACATCCTTTATTTTATATACAATATTGCCAACTGCCAGGAACAGAGCAAAGGTCATCAGGGCATCGTTTACAATATGGAGGATGGCCCCGGTCATTCCCAGTTCATTACCAAGCCAGGCACCGCCCACCATGTATCCGATTTCACAGATAATAATATAGGTGAGCATTTTTTTAAGATTTTTCTGGGACAGGGCCATGACGCCCCCGAACACAATTGCAATGGTGCCCAGCCAAACCACCGCCTCACTCAGGTGAAGTTTTACAAATACATAGTCCAACCCGAACACTGTGATCATCAAGCGGATCATCACATAGACCATGACCTTGGTCATCAAGGGGGCCACCACCCGGCTGAAGGCAGTGGGGGCATAGGTGTAGCCATTGGGCAGCCACACATGGAGGGGGAACAGGGCCATTTTAATCCAGACGCCCAGAAGGCACAGGATAAAGCCCACCAATACAGTTGAGGAGCCGGGAAGATCCGGCAGAATCCCCGCCACATCCACCATGTTCAGTGATCCGGTTATAATATAGATATAGCCCACCCCGAGCAGGTAAAAAGAAGCCCCGATGACGCCGACAAACAAATAGTTCAAGCTGGCCAAAGGCCCCCTGTCCCGGTCCCCCAGAGCAACAAGGGTATAGGAGGTCAAAGAGGTGATCTCAATGAGCACATAGAGGTTGAAAAGGTCACCCGTTGCCACCACTCCCAAAAGGCCCACAACAAACAAAAGGTAGGCCACGTAAAAAGAGGCAGCCCTGTCATGGGTCTCCTGCTCAACATTTTTATAACTGGCCAAAAGATTGAGAAAGGCAATGGAGGAGACCAGCACCAGCACCATGGCATTTAAAAGATCAATGCGGTACTCGATTCCCATGGGCGGAGCCCATCCGGCCATCCGATAATGAACGGGGCCGTTTGCAATAACCGCCATCAGGACATTAACCGAAGCAAAGGTTGAAAGGCCAAGGGAGATAAGGGCAATGGGATAGGCCAGGCGTTCTTGGATCCATACGGCAAGACCCGCAAAAAAAGCACCCAAAAGGGGTGCAATAATAAGTATTGCTGGATAATTGTTCATAATCTATTTTTCCGATAAGCGCATTCTGAGTTCATCTTCTTCCAGGGTCTGGTATCGCTGATATATCCGGACACAAAGGGCCATGGCCACACCAAAGGTGGCAACCGACACCACAATGGCAGTAAGCATCAATACATGGGGCAAGGGATTGATATAATCTGCCGCATGAATGACCGCAGCCTCTACTCCGTGACCCCCATGGGCATTTTTAATAATGGGGATGGTGGCCCCGGTTTTATACCCGGTGGAAACGTAAAACAGAATAATGGCGGTCTGAAAAATATTCATGCCCACCAGTTTTTTGATCAGATTGTTTTTTGCAATCATGGCATAGAGGCCGATCATCATTAAAATAATGTACAGCCAATAATTATATTTTGCCACGACCAGGGATATTATCTCCGTCATATCTTTACCTATAATCCTTCATCGTGTCTGCCCTGGGAGACGATATTAATATAAATGATTGCCATAGCCGCCATGACAGCGATCCCCACCCCTATTTCAACTCCCAGCATCCCCAGGGCCCGTATATGGCCCGGATCAACCGGTACAAGGGGTGCCAATGTTGAATAATCCAGAAAATTGCCGCCCATGATCATGGCAATAACACCGATGCCCACGTAGATCAGCACGCCGACAGCTGAAAAAATACCCAGGAATTTTTCACTCACCCGTTTCATGAGGGTTTTTAAATTATAGGAAATGGCCAGGAGAATAAAACTGGAACCAAAGATAACCCCGCCCTGAAATCCGCCGCCCGGAGAGAAATCCCCATGGGCCACCACATACAGTGCATAGATCTGAATAAAGGGGATTAAGATCCTGCACACCGTCTTGATCACCATGTCAGAGGGCACCCAATCCTTGTCCACGGACTCAAATTCCGTGCCCACCCGCAACTGCCTGGCCTTGTCCTTAAAATGGAGCACAACCCCTGTGGGAACATGGCGGTAATAGCGATCTTGTTTGGGCTTAAAATCCCTGAGCAGCAGAAAGCAGGCAAGACCGGCTGTAAAAACAACCGCTGTCTCAAACATGGTGTCAAACCCCCTGTAATCCGCCAGAACAGCTGTTACCAGGTTGGGCACCTCGGTTTCCGCAACAGCCTTCTCTATATAATGGTTGGAAAGATGAAGGGAGGCAGGAGAGTTTGGATCTCCCCAGTCCGGTAAATCTGAGGTTCCATACAGCAAAAATATGCCTGTCAGACAGACAATGATAAACCCGAGTAATTTCAATCTTTGGTCCTCCTGCTTGTTGAAAAGACCGCTGCAACAAAGAAAACCGTGCTCACCCCGGCACCGACAGAGGCTTCGGTAAAGGCAACGTCAACAGCCCCCATGACTGCCCACAACAGGCACATCATAAAGGAATAGACACTAAACAATATAGCAGTTCCCAATAGGTCCCGGACGGAAATTGCGGCAACGGCAGTCACTATCACAAAGGTCAATACGATCAAATCTATGGGCCAGAGCATCTTTATTCCTTCCCTTTTTTTTGGGTCCAGGCCCGCAGTCCCGCCCGCATTCCGGCATCAACAATGGAATGGGTTGCGGTCGGACTGGACAGGAACACAAAAAATACAATCAAAAACATCTTTATGGACACCAGGACTGCCTCAAGGGAAAAATGATGAAGATTATAAAGGGCAAGCCCCATGACCATGGCCAGAATACCCAGGGTATCCAGCTTTCCGGCCGGATGGAGCCTTGAATAAAAATCGGGCATCCTCAGAATACCCACGGCACCTCCCAAAAAAAACAAAAACCCCAGAACCAAACATATAATTACAAGTATATCCATGACAGCTCCAATCAATCCATGAAGGATTCTTCGTACAATCCTTTTCTCTTGTGGAAATACCGTGATGCGGCAATAACGGCAACAAAGTTCAAAAATGCATAGGCCAGGGCAATATCCACAAACATGTCAACCCTTTCGTATAGAAAACCGATGAGCAGCAAGAGCACAACGGTTTTACTGCCGATTGCATTCACACCGACGAGGCGGTCCAGAACAGTGGGGCCGAACAGGCATCTTACCAACGGCAGGGCCATGAGCAGGCAAAGCCCTATGGCGATGCACGAAAAAAATGTAGTCATAGTGTTTCTCCAAAAACATTTGCCACCTTTTCAAGCATAACACCCGGAAGGGATTCTGCAGATGGTCTATCAATGGAATGGACCCTGAAAACCCCGTCTCGGCTGGCGGTTACCGTAATTGTACCCGGTGTCAGCGTGATGGAATTGGCCAGGGTTGTAATGGCAATATCTGATTTTAAGTTGGTTTTAAAAACAACGATATGGGGGTCTATCATCTCTTTCATCCTGGGGTGGAACACCAGAAACAGCAAATGGAAATTGGCCTTGACGATTTCCAGAATCAACCAGGGAATAAATTTTAGAAATTTATAACAAACCTTCATAACTCCGGGCTTCACATTGGGAAAAAGCAAATCATGGAAAAAATAGGCAATCATGAGACTTGATATCCCCCCCAGCCATAGCAGCAGGGCGTCAAATTTCCCGGACAAAACAATCCAGACAACAAACATGAGAATAAATGTAATGAGAAACGGGAAAAAAGAAAATCCTGTCTCTTTTTCAACACTTTTACTGCCCTGGACAGGGCCATTAGCGGACACCATCAACGCACCTCTCTTTATAAAAAGCTGTTAGATCTAAACAACGCGGCTATTGGTTATTTTTCAACGCCATAGATTCCACGGAATTTGTTATACAGCTTTGATAGGGTGCCTTGCTTTTTGTCCGGGGAATTTTTGTTGCCCGGGTCTCCGGACCTGCCCTCCTGTTTTAATCTATGGGCATATGCCGCATGGATGGTCTCTATGAGGGTGTCCATGTCCACGGGTTTGGATAGAAATTTAAATGCATTGTACTTCCCGCTTTCAAGTGCCTTTTCAACGCTTCCATGTCCCGTAAGAACAATACAGGGCAAAAAGGGCTGAAGGTCTTTCAATCTTTTCTGGACCTCTATCCCGTCAATCCCGGGCATCTGCAAATCCACAACCGCCACATCAAATTCTTCCTTTGCAGCTGCCTCAACACCCTCTTCCCCTGAAAAAGTGGTCTTAACAATGAATCCATCGAGAACCAGCCGCTTGGCCAGGTATTTCAAGAAGGTCTGTTCGTCATCTATAAATAGGAGTTTCATAATAGCCTTTTTTCTACCAAAATTATTGCCCTAAAAATAAGTCTCTTGCTAAAAGTAAAAGGTTTTTTTTTAACAGAACAAAAAGAAAGAGTCAAGCACAAAGTTCTAATCCCGTCAGGCCTTGATCCGGCAAACGGATATTCAACTTGGGACCGGGAAAAGCAGGCATGGATAAATGGATTTATCGGCAACGTTTCTTGCAATGGATCCCATCCACCGTTCCAAAATTGCACTCCGTTCACTGACTCCCAGGATGATCATGGTGGCCTGATATTCTTTTGCAGCCTTTAAGATCTCCTTTTCAGGATCCCCCACATATACATGGGGCCGGGCAGATATTCCGGCAGCCTCAAATTCATCGCACAGATTTTCAAGCCGTTTTCTTTCATTTTTTCGAACCTTTTGGACCTCATGGCTAT
>JAHIVS010000004.1 GCA_018816605.1 Pseudomonadota bacterium | reverse complement strand
GCATAATCGGGCAGTTTCCCCCCGGTTTCAAGGGCCGCAAGATAGGTCAGGGCATTCACCACAAACAGGGCCGGCTGGGTGTATCGGGTATGGTTCAGTCTGTTTTCAGGGTCGGTCACACACAAGGATTCAATGGAATAGCCAAGAATCTCATCTGCGGCCTGTACCCGGTCCGGAAATCGGGCAAACATCTCTCTGCCCATGCCCCTTCTCTGGGATCCCTGACCGGGAAACAATACAGCTTTCATAGGAAAAACCTTTCTTTTCATGTGAACCGGCTTGGCACTGCCGCCGGGCATGGCTTTCAGTTCATGCTTTATCTTGGTAAGATTGCGCAGCCCATTTCCAAAATGGGTCATGACATGGTAAATTCTGGAATTTTCACCCAGCACCTTGTTCTGCCGGGTGAAACCGGCATAGGTGCCTGCAGGACCCAGATCAATCATATTATAATCGCCGGGGATCTCTTGGCAAAGGGTTTTCAGGGCCTGGGGGAAAAGAATGGGCTGCCTGGCAATTGCCCAGAAACAGCTTTGGTCAACGGCAATCCGTTTTTTCCCTGTCAAACAGGAGATCATATCGATTTGGGGCAATTGGATTCGGCCCGGCGAAACGGTTTGCTCGCACCGGGCAAAGGCCGGATCAATATTGGGAGAATGGAATCCGTGGGAAATGGGCAACTCCTGGAACAATTTTCCGGTCTCCGTCAGATGGGCCGAAATTTTCATCAAATCTTTTCTGAAACCGGATACAACAAAATGCCGGTCAAAATTAATGCCCACCAGGGTGGAATTTTTGAAAATGACAGGATCACTTTCATATAACCCGGGATCTTCAATGATGCCGATCATGCTGCCGGGCTCACAGGTTTCTTCCACAATCCTGCCGTGGCGAATCAAGAGGGTCAGGATCTCTTCCGCCGGCAACACCCGGGCCAGGGCCATACACACATATTCCCCCAGACTCGCCCCGATGAGACAATCGGGCACAATTTCCTGATCCATCAGGGTTCTTGCAAGGCTATACTCCACCATGAAAATGGCCGGATGGGTATAAAGGGTTCTTGAAAACACCATGTTTTTTTTATTGTTTTCATTGTACAACATATCGACAACAGACCTGTGGATGAGATCCTGGGCGATTTTGTCCAGCGCGTCCATATGCTTTTTGAATCCCGGGTCGTTTTGATAAAGTTCTGCCCCCATCTGATAATATTGGGACCCTTGACCGGAAAATAAAAATACGTTTTTATTCATTGATGAAACCGTCTTCCAAGGGGATGGGGTCGGAACCGGTCGGGTTCCCGGAAGGTTCCGTGGACGGCGGCCGTGAATCCAAACGGTCTGGGGGCGTCAGGACATTGGCCATCCCCGCAAGGTTGCACCCCACATTGACCAGCAATGCCGTCATGATGTTAAAATTGAGTATAAATGCGCCGGCAACATTGACCACCGAGGGAACCAGATATATTTTCAGGCTTTTTTTAGGGTTCTTGTCCAGTTCAAGGGACAGGGCCATCAATTGATCCAGGGATGCAATATTGCCGTCCATGAAAATAATCTCGGCCATGTCCTTGGCAATGGTGGTTGCCCCGGCCAGGGAAATGGAGACATCCGCCTGTTTCAGGGCCATGGCATCATTGATCCCGTCTCCCACAAAACATACGGCTCTGCCCTGATTCTGCAGGTTTTCAACAATCCGGGCCTTGTCCCGGGGCTCAAGTTCAATGGCCCCTGCCACCCGCCCATTGATCCCCACCAGAACACATATGTTCCTCTTTTGAAGGGATCTTTTAAAGACCGCCTTTATCTGTTTGGGGATGGAAATCCCCTGGTCCTGGAAAAAACGGTCACTGCCCACATGGACAAGGCTTTTCTCCGTCTGAACCCGGATGCCGTACCCGATGGTGCAGGCGGCATCATCCCGCGGCAGCAGGGTTAGCTTTCTTTGCCCGGCCGCCTTTAGGATGGCCCCGGCAATCACAATGGTGTTTGCCAATACAGGCTCACCCGCCCCCTTTTCCCAGGGCTGGGATTCTCCGGATAAGGCCTGTTGATCGATACTGGCCACACCCTGGGTGATGACACCGTCCACAGGGATGACCTCTCCTGCAACAACTGTAATGATATCCCCTTTTTCAAGCCCTTCCAGGGGGGTCCGGATTTCATGGCCGTTCATATCAATGACCCTCACCTGGGTGGGAAGTTCTTCAAACATGTGCATGACCAGTTTCCGGGAATTGTCCTTGGCCCTGGCCGTGGCCAGTTTTCCTGAATGGATCAGATACATGCCAAAGGCGGCCGTGAAAAAGTTTCCCACGAACAGGGTCAAAAGGTCTGCCAGAAAAAAAAGTACATCCGCATTGATTTTTTTGTCTTCAACCAATGCCTTTTTAACCTCCTTTGCATAGGGAATTGCCCCGTAAAAATAAAGGATAAGACCCAAAGGCCCCAGCAAGGAACCCACGGCAAACATTCCCATGGAAGCCAGGCTTGAATTCACATAGGCCTGGTGTTTTTCTTCAGAACCCATCCTATCGTCTTGTTCAAAGACATTGGTGTTTTCGTCTTTTACCATATCAATGATATCTTCGTCTTCTTCGGACAAAGTATTGGATGCAATGTTTTTGTAAATTTTTGCGCCCAGGGAATAGAGGGCAAAACACAGCCCTAATTCAATGATCATATGAACCGTTCTCCATGGTGTGCCAGCCCGTGTTCCTTCTGTGGGCCGTGGGGTTTCCCTACCATTATTTGTCAACAAATTCAAGCGCTCCGGCCTTTAATTCCCCAGGAGTGCGGCAGACAATCCAAAACCCAGATCCCGGCAGACCTGTTTTATTTGTATATTCATTTCATTTGTTATTGTTAAAACCATGCAAATTGTAGTATTCTTCGCCCCATGGGCCAACCCCTTTTTTGAACCCGGCCATTACATCATTATTCTGGAGAAGGCACAATGGACAAAGAAGAAATCGCACTAAAGGAAAAGCTCACTGCGTTTTACGAATCAACAGGGACCCTGGCATGGAATATGATGACGGGCGGCAATGTTCATTTCGGTTACTGGGACGCGCTTCACAAAGATATCGGTCTTGCCGAGGCCACCACCCGGCTGACACAGCTGATGATCGATAAAACCGATATTTCCGCAGGCCAAACCTTTTGCGACATCGGCTGCGGCGTCGGCATCCCTGCCATCACCCTTGCCAAAGAAAAGAACTGCAGGGTGAACGGGATTACCATTGTTGAATCCCAGAAAAAAGCGGCAGACGAGAATGCACGCCTTCACGGAACCGAGGCGTTCACCCGGTTTTTTGCGGCCAATGCATTGAAAATGCCCTTTGAAGACAATTCCCATGACGGCGCCTGGTTTTTTGAATCCATTTTTCACATGGGCCATGAAGCGGTTCTGAAAGAGACCTGCCGGATATTAAAACCGTCGGCCACCTTGCTGATCGCAGATGTCGTGGATCTTGGGGCAATGACCCAAAAAGAAAAACAGATCGCATTGGAAATTAACAATTCTGCCTGCGTGACAAAGGACCAATATCCGGATCTGTTGAAACGCACGGGATTTGAGCTTATGGAAAGTATGGATATTACCCGGGAGGTTCTGGGCTGCTTTGAATCCAAAATTGTGGAAGCCGTTAACACCCATAAAGAGGCCCTGTCTCAAATCGCGGATGACGATTTTTTAAACAATTTTTTATTCCTGGTAAGAGAGGTTAAAAGAACCAGTGGATATCTCATTGTAAAAGCGAAAAAAATAAACGCTTAACCCGCCAGCAATTTGAAGGTTATAAATCGCAGGACGTTCATATGATGAATGCTTTCATTTTTTTGGCCGGAATTTATTGGCCAAAAGGGGTAAAATGATATCACAAAGAGATTGTCTTCCTATTACGGGTGCATCCCTCGGAAGTCCGGCGTTTAAACAAGAATTCAATCTTGATTATGCCTATGCTGCCGGCGGCATGTACATGGGAATTGCCTCCAGCAAACTGGTTGTGAGACTGGCAAAGGCCGGCATGCTCGGCTTTTTCGGATCCGGCGGATTGAAAATACAGCCCATCGAAGATGCCCTTGTTTACCTGAAAAGCCAATTAACCCACGGACAACCCTTTGGCGTCAATTTTTTATGCAATCACCTTGAAGCCCCCCTGGCGGACCTGCTGTTAAAACATGAGATAAGAACCATCGAAGCGGCCGCTTTCATCCAGATGACCCCCTCCCTTGTAAAATACCGGCTCAAAGGGCTAGAACCCGGCCCCGACGGAACGGTTATGGCAAAAAACAAAATCATTGCCAAACTATCAAGGCCCGAAGTGGCCAGGCTTTTTCTAAGCCCTGCCCCTGAGCATATTGTCACCAGACTTTTGGAAGAAAACCGGATCACCCGGCTCCAGGCCAAGTTGTCTGAAAGCATTTCCATGGCCGACCATTTATGCGTTGAAGCCGACTCGGGCGGCCATACGGACCAGGGAGTGGCCTATACCCTGATGCCGGCAATGACAGGGGTGCGCAACGAAATGGCAGGCCTGTTTCCCTGGATTAAAAAGATCTGTATCGGTGCTGCCGGCGGAATCGGAACCCCGGAAGCAGCCGCAGCCGCGTTCATTCTGGGGGCTGATTTTATTCTGACCGGCTCCATTAACCAGTGCACCATTGAATCCAATGCCAGCGACAGCGTAAAGGAGATGCTCCAGGACATCAATGTCCAGGACACAACCTATGCCCCGGCAGGGGATATGTTTGAAACCGGTGCCAGGGTACAGGTATTGAAGAAAGGAGTTTTCTTTCCGGCAAGGGCCAACAAGCTCTACTCGCTGTACCGGCTGTTTCCTTCACTGGATGCCCTGGATGAAACAACAAAACGTCAGCTTGAAAAAAAATATTTTAAAAAAAGCTTTGATGATGTGTATGAAGAGGTCAGGCAATTTTATCCCCCGGCCCTGATTCACCAGGCGGACAAAGACCCCAAACACAAAATGGCCCTGGTGTTCCGCTGGTATTTTGGCCACAGCACCCGTCTGGCCCTTGATGGGGATGCCGGCCGGAAAGTGGATTTTCAGGTGCAATGCGGCCCGGCCCTGGGCGCCTTCAACCAATGGGTCAAGGGCACACCCCTTGAAAATTGGAGAAACCGGCATGTGGATGAGATTGGCATAAAACTGATGGAAGAAACAGCACAGCTGTTAAACCGGCGCTTTACCTGTCTTTGTGCCTAAGAAAAAAGCAAAAAACTTCGGACAAAACTTAAAACGGCCTGCCGGTCATGGGAGAGAGAAAGAAAAAAACATGGTTGCCGAAATTTCACAGGATCTGCTGCATTCAAAAACAATCGACTATATCCAAAAACTGCTGGCCCCTGTTCTTGAGCGGCCCGCAGCAGATGTGGATGCGATTGCCCCCATGGAAACCTTTGGTATCCGGCCCATTATGGAATTGACCCGGCAATTGGAAGCCTTTCTGGGGCGGCTGCCCAAAACCCTGTTTTTTGAATACCAAAACCTGGATGAACTGGCAGGCTATCTGGCTGCCTGTTTTCCGGACCCGGTCATGCAGATGCTGGGCATAACCGAAACCCGGGTGATTGCGGACATAAAGGAAGGCCCGGCCATTCCTGGGCACCTTTCCCAGGACAGCGCTTTTGTGCAAACCACGCCCTTTGATATCGCCATCATCGGTCTTTCCGGACAATATCCTTTGGCAAACACTATCGGACAATTCTGGGAAAGGCTTGCATCGGGAAGTGACTGCATCTGTGAAATCCCCAAAGACCGGTGGAACCATGATCTGTATTTTGACCCAGACAAAAAAAAGCCCTTTACCTCCAACAGCATGTGGGGCGGATTTCTTTCCGGCGTGGACCAGTTTGATCCCCTGTTTTTTAATATCGCCCCCCAGGAGGCTGAATTCATGGATCCCCAGGAGCGGCTGTTTCTGCAATGCGCCTTTGAAACCATGGAAGATGCCGGATATACCCGGGAGTCCATCGGCACCCGGGAGAAAAATGGGGCGCCAGGCCCTTGCGTGGGGGTATTTGTGGGAACCATGTACGAAGAATACGGACAGTTCGGGGCCAGGATCTTTGCCAATCCCGCATCCATTGCCAACCGCGTCTCCTCGTTTTTTAATTTCAGCGGCCCCAGCATGGCCCTGGACACCATGTGCGCTTCCTCTCTGACCACCATCCACCTGGCCTGTCAAAGCATCAGACAGGGCGAGTGCACCATGGCCCTGGCCGGCGGCGTCAATGTTTCCATCCACCCCAACAAATACTTGATGCTCAACCGGCTCAAATTTTCTTCCAG
>JAHIVS010000059.1 GCA_018816605.1 Pseudomonadota bacterium | reverse complement strand
CTCCGGGAAAAAAGACGACTGAAAAAGCGTTTGACCAGGGCTTGGAAAAGTTCCGGAACAGACAACTGGGTTCCGGCAAGATTTAACCTGAAGGTCATACAAAAAAGGAGAAATAAACCATGGGTGAAGTACTTGAATATATAATCGACGGAACCAGCGGCCTGGCTCCGGGTGGGGTCGAGGGATCCTGTATTGTTGCGGGCGTATGCAGTAAGGGTGATGTCGGCAAAGGGTATCTTCTGGGCAAATCAAGTGATCTTAACGATCTGCTTGGCTCAGGCCCCCTTGTTGACCGGCTCAGGGATCTTTTTGCCACGGGTGGCCAGAATCCCAAAGCCATTGCCGTGCCGGTAACGGGATCACCCGGGAGCTATATAGCCGGGGTGGAACATACAGGCACCGGGCCTGAAGGGGTTGCGACTGGAGCCGTGACCGGCAATGCAGATGTTGTGGTTGAGATTGAAACCGGCGGGGCTCTTGGGACAGCTGAGGCCAAGGTGTCCATAGATGGCGGAACTGTTTTTGATGCAGCCGAGATTGTTCCTGTCAATGGTCAAATTACCATCGGGGCAACCGGGGTCACGCTTACCCTGGCCACAGGGGCTCATGTGTCCGGAGATACCTATGAATTTGCCGTTAGAAATCCCATCGGTCCCGTTCAAAAGACGGGTGCCGGAGGGCCGGAAATTACCCTGGCCGGGACCGTAAAGACGGCGGCTGATTTGGTATTAAAAATCGTATCCGCCGGTGCCTTGAACGAGGCCACCTATCAGCTCAGTCTGGACGGTGATTCTTTCGGTCCTGTAAAAACCGTTCCTCTGGACGGGATCATCCTGGCCGGTGATACCGGTGTAACCATTACGGTTGCGAGCGGCACGGATTTGGTGGCCGGGGTTATTTTTGAATGCCGTCTTTTGGCTCCGGTTCCTTCCATCACCTCGGTGATGACAGCCCTTGAGCAGCCGTTAAGTCTTTATGATGTGGAGTTTGTCTATGTCGTAGGGCCATCGGATTCTGTTGACTGGGCCGCCATGGGAGCCAAGGCGGATGAACTCTGGAATGCCCACAGGCCCACTTTCTTTTTGTGCGAGACAAGACTGCCCTGGGCAAGTGAAGATCTTAATGAATGGACCGCTTCCATGGTTGAAGAAAAACAAGGGTACGCCCATCGATTTGTTTCTGCCTGCGCTGCATTCGGAGAGGTGACCGATACAACCGGAAGCCGGATTCTTCGCAACTGGGCAGGGCTTATGGCAGGCAGAATTCTTTCCATACCGGTCATGAGAGCAACGGGCCGGGTTCGGGACAGCGGGATCTCCCAGGGAAGTCTGCCCAACGATTTTACAAGTGCCATGCAGCAAACCCTTGAAAGCGCAGGGTATGCAACTGCCAAATATTATGCCGGCTTAAATTCTGCCTATTGGGGTGATGCAAAGACCCTGGCGGATATCACCAGTGACTATCAGTACATTGAGGTTTTGAGGACCGTGTTTAAGGCGGTTCGGAAGGCAAGGATTGCGGCTCTCAAGAGCATGTATGATGAGGCGGGCGATCCCCTTGCCGAGGGTGGGGCATCGGGTCTTAATTATCTTAAGGCCAATATCTGTATGGCCCTAAATACCATGAAAGCTGCCGTTCCCAAAGAACTCGCCGATTATGTGGTCACCATCCCGGAAGGCCAGGACATTGTCGATAACGGTGTTGCTGTTGAAATGCAGCTTATCGGAATACCCATCATCAGAGAGATCAAACTGTATGCCAGCTATATTTATGCCGGCAGCGGGTTTGATCCAAGATTGAGTTAAGGAGGAATCAATGACGATTAACGGAAATTATTATGACTGGGAAGGTGTTGAGATCCAGCTCCAGCCATCGGGCGTGGCCATTGGGGTGACGGAGATCAGCTACAATGATGAACGGGGTATTGAAGCCCGGTACGGCAAGGGGGCAGTGCCCAGGGGATTTGGGAGAAAAAATTATAAAGCGTCCGGGTCCATGACCCTTGACAAGGATGAAGCTGAACTCCTGAGGAAAGGCCTTGGCGGATCTTTTTACAGTAACAAGCCTTTTCCGATCATTGTGTCCTATTCCAATGATGACAGGGATACTGTCACGGATACCTTACCGGACTGCCTGATCACCAAGGCTGATACATCCGGCAAACAGGATGACGACAATACGGGGACGGTGAAGTTTGAT
>JAHIVS010000714.1 GCA_018816605.1 Pseudomonadota bacterium | reverse complement strand
TTGACCTTTATACTCGCAAAGCTTATCTTGCGGATACTGAGACAGCAAAAGTATTTGTGAAGAGCCGTTGGATGAAATACGCTCTTTCATTCATTCAAAAAGATATGGTTTATTTATTGGATGTCCAGAAATCTGAAAAACGGATAGGTATCCAGTGGATGGATTCACAATCTTCAAGAGAGCGTATGGAGTCAGAATTAACGGATTGGTACAAAACAGAAGATCTCCGCAAGAACAAAGACACAATCAATAATATCCTTGTTGGGGATGATCCCGTTGAGGTGGTATGCCAAATGGTAGGCCATGTAAAATCTACAATTCAGAACATTCAAATTATTCTGAAAGATGCGCATTTAGCAGACCAAAACCACCACAAACTTGACTCTTTCTTTTCTGATCTTGAAGAAATAAAAGTGGGTTTAGCTCTTCTGCAAGCATACGCCAATTATGAGTTAGAGACCTACAACTAACAAATTTACAGGGTGAGTCAACCTCACCCTGTAATTCCCCTGCAGCAGAACGCTGAACACAAGGCTCATACCCTACCCGGTATGAGCTTTCTGTTTGCCGTTCTGCACTGTGCTGAACGCAAAACAAAGGCTCTTCAAAACAACTAGAAGCCAATGTGCAAGACAAGTACAACAAGAAAACACACACCCAATACACAAGGAGGCTCCAAATGAATCAAGAGAACGTGTACGAAAACAGTTACTTGCGTGAGCAAGTGACAAAGTTCATTTCGGCACAAAAACAAGGCAAGTTGCTTTTTGCCTTGCACGACACCGAATATGGACTACCGAGGGTAAATAACTTCGGATTGGAATCCATGCAAAATTTCTCAATGGGTAAAGAAACTCACGCTTATATCGTGGGGACTGTTGGCTTCCTGGATATTGATTATGGAACCAGTCAGTATGTTTTCACACCCAGGCCAGGATTGGATATTCCAAAAGAGTTTGAGGACTACAAGGTTCTCCAGCTTGGTGAAGCTACTGTTGATCGAGCGACCAGAACCTGCACCATCACAACCAATACGGATGTGGTGGTTACTTTTACCGGGGTTGAGGCTTGGAAAGAAAAAGGTGTACTTTTCCGGGAAATCAATCAGGAATTGGTGAAAGCAAACGCAGGGGTAGTTATCTGGAAGATGACGGTTAACGATGGCGAATCCTGCAAGCCTAAACTTTTCCCAAGAGCAATCCCTAGAGCGTCAAACAGCGAAACGAACTTACCTGTTACCGGCTTTGCATATGTCGATAACACTTATTCGCTTGTTTACTTAGGAGTGGCCGGCTACAAAACAGCAGTCGCTTCCATGAACGCAACCTTGTGGCAAAAGAAGGGGATCACCATCAATACCCCCGGTGAGTATGGTTCATCACGCACCCTTATTCCCGATGGCAAGTATGAGCGCACCGTAGTGCCAATGGCTGAGTATGAAGCGCACCATGCTTTATTCTTAAGCCATAAAGCAATACCGGGCAAGTGGGCTGCCGACGATTCCAGTATTTATTTATTGGAGTTTTTGAACGGCAACCCCATACAAAGCCAATTGGTAAGCCGGCTGAATGAATCTTTGAATATTCCAATCCTACCGGAATGGGGCTTCAAGATCATGAAAGCAGGGTACACCAACAACTACATTCAAGACCTGGAAACAAGTGGAGATTGTATTTCGGGCGTAAGCATCAACGTGAAAGAAGCCGACTGGAGCAAGTTGATTGAGGAATTGATCGTTTCCGAAGAACTTGCACTTTAGGCAGTAACAACACACAAGAGATACACAATTAATTTACCCCAAAAGGGGCGTATGCTCCCTTTTGGGGGAGAAATGCGCCTCCTTTTGGGCAAACCCAATTAGGAGGTTCCAAAATGCGTCCACCTGCAATAGAAAAAATGGGCTTTTACCCCACGCACGATAAAATTTCTGAGGTCATTATGACCTACATAAAGCCTTCAGAAGAAAAAGGGCGTCTACTAGACCCCTGCTGTGGCGAGGGTATCGCAGCTTCAAAGCTTGGACACCATTTGAATTGTGAAACGTGGGGTAGCGAATTATCGTTCAAACGAGCGGCACTCGCTACTCAGGTCATGGATAAGGTGTATGATGCACCTTGGGAATCCACCTGGCTTACAGGTGAATCAATTTCATTCCTGTTCCTAAACCCCCCCTACGATACCGATAACATCGGCAATCAAGGCCGGCTGGAATACCAATTCCTGAAATCCACTACTCACACGCTAATACGTGGTGGTTTGCTGGTGTTTATCATCCCCCAAAGGATGTTTGCCAACCCGGACATTGCAAAACGTCTGGTCACGTATTACAAAGATTTCACTCTCGGTTTGTACGAGGATTCAGCCTACAAGCAAGCAATCTTGTTCGCTGTACGCAGGGATGGAATACACATTCCCGAAGCAGGAGAAGTCGAAAGCGTTCAGGCATGGGGTCGAGCAACCCTCGAAAACCTGCAACCCTCACCTGAACCGATTTACTCTTTGCTCCCTGCCCCTTCGCGCGGATTCAACGCCCAACCTATCGTATTCAAACGAAAAGACTGGACGGATGATGAAGTGGTAGCAGCCACAATCGAGAAAGGGGTTATGCACACTTCCGCATGGAAGGACTTGCTTGATCTCAATAAAGCAGGACTAGGCTCTGTCTCACCAGTAATGCCTTTGAAGAAAGGCCACGTGGCCATGCTTATGGCGTCAGGCTTAATCGGCATCATGAAAATCAATGATGAAGCCGGTCGGCCTATGCTGGTTAAAGGCCGTGTAATCAAAGAACATGATGTAACTGTTGTGATAGACGATGACGGTGTGGAAACCGAAAAGACAAAAGATCGCTTTGTTACCACGATTACCGTTGTCACCAAAGAGGGTGTGCAAGTGATTTCAGATGTTCCCGGCCTGACCAGTTTCATGCAAGCGCATGGTAACAAAATCGGTCAATATGTTCTGGATCACTACAAACCCTTGTACAACATGGACCCGACAGAGGATGAGGTCGCCTGTCTTGATAAACTCGGCTTGAACCGCAAGGTTCTGCCAGGTCAATCAGAGCCAGGTCTGCTTCCTACTCAACGTCACGCTGCGGTTGCAGTGTCACGCTCCATTCGTAAGAGTGGAGTAGGAAATGTGCAGGGTGAGATGGGATCTGGCAAAACAATTATTGCATCCGCAACTATTGATTTACTTAACGCCTATCCAGCCCTTGTTGTTGCTCCACCCCACCTAACCGAAAAGTGGATCAGGGAAATTGAAAGCACCAACCCCGGCTCCAAAGGCATTGAACTACGCCGAATCGGGCAGAATGCAGACGACCCCTGTGACATTAACGATGTTCGGAAATTCTTCGAGCAATGTGATGCCGGTCTTTTAGGTAAAAAGCCCTTCGCAGTTGTGGCAAACACCTCTGCAAAGATGGGTGCCGGATGGAAACCGGCAATTGTAATGCGTAAAGTTAAAGAACCTGAATCAAACTCAAACGTCAAATACCGGGCTTGTTGTTGCCCTGTGTGCGGCGCTCCTGTTCTTGATGCAAAAGGATTCACCATTACAGATCCCGAAGAAATGTCAAAACATCGGTATTTCTGTCAGGGTAAGGTTCCCGGTTGGGAACTTGACGAGAACGGTGATCGTAAACGCGACAAGAACAATGGCACGATTTGGGGTGAGCGTCCGTGTGGAACGGCACTCTTTACCTTTGACCAAACACGCAGAGCTTCAATTGCCGAGCATCTTTCCAAGCACTATAACGGGCGTTTCAAGCTGTTGGTCGTTGATGAAGTACACAAAGCTAAAGGTAAATCTACCGATACTGGTGTTTCTTTTCATCAATTGATTCAAGCTTGCAAGGGTACATTAACCCTTACCGGAACTTTTTTCGGTGGCAAATCTACTTCCATCTTCTGGTTGCTCCATCGGTTGAGTTGGCGTGTACGGAAAGACTTCGGCTTTTTCGATGAAATGCGCTGGGTAAATAAATACGGCGTTCTCGAAGTTACGCGCAAATCAAAGAAGGACAACGACTTTGAAGATGATGGCGTGTTTACCGGCAATAGGCGCTACAAAAATATTGCCAAGGAACTGCCAGGCATAAATCCCGCGATCATCAACCTTTTACTCGACAATACGGTTTTCTTGTCCGTAAAAGACCTGGGTATCAACATGCCTGAATACAAAGAGGAAGTTGTCACGCTGGATATGCTTGAACCGGATCGTTCTCAATACAATAATCTGGACGATACATTAAAGGATCTGGCCAAGGAAAACAATCGTTTTCTGTCTACCTGGCTCCAATGGTCACTTGCTCGTCCGAACTCCGCTTTTAGGGATGAAGTAGTGGTTGTTGAGCAATATGACGCTGAGGGAGTTAAGCTAGATCGGAAAATCGAACTGCTTGACCTTCCCACGCTTCTAACTGGTACGCAGCAACTTCCGAAAGAAGAATGGCTTGCGAACTACTGTCTCGCTGAACGCAAACAGAACCGCAAGGTTTTAGTTTACGTGAGACAAACCGGTACTCGTGATATTCAGGATCACGTAGAATCCATGCTTACCAAAGCTGGTCTGCGTGTGACTGTACTTCACGGGAACATCGACCCGCGCAAACGAGAAAAGTGGATTGCGGACCGTACTCCGGGAACGGACGTACTGGTTTGTAATCCAAAATTGGTAGAAACTGGTCTTGACCTTGTTGCTTATTCGACTGTGATTTTTGCAGAAATCGAATACTCACTCTACGTGCTTTGGCAAGCAGTAAGGCGCGTATGGCGGTTAGGTCAGACCAAACCAGTGAAAGCCATCTTTAGTGTTTACGCGGGAACGATGGAAGCTAGGGCGCTGCAACTAATGGGGCGAAAGATGAAGGCAGCTCAACTCCTATATGGTGATGAGGTCGGCGGCGCTATTATCGAAGACGACGATGGCGATTTTCTCACTCAACTTGCGAGAGATGTACTGAACGGCGTGAAAATGTCCGATCTGGCTTCTCTCTTTGCGGAAGATGTGAAAATAAGCCACAACCCACTTGGCAGTATGACCGTACCTTCCGAAATAATGATCATCCCTATCGAAACCTGGCAGGAATGGTTAGCGGAAAAAGGTCTTTCGTCCTCTGCTGTTAAAAAGAGAACGAAACGTCAAGTCGCCTTACCTGGTCAAGCAAGCTTATTCTAACCACACGAAAAACAAGGACACGCCTAAAAACGTGTCCTTGTTTCACACACCCAATACACAAGGAGGCTCCAAATGAACGAAAAGCTTATTATCAGAATTGAAAGCGTTGATGAGAGGGACGAATATAATTCCGTCATCTTCTTAACAGCAGACAATAATCTGGTAAACAAAGTGCGGTCCGTAGTGAACTCAATAATCTCATTGGAACAACCAGCAAGCGGGATTGCGCCAGTGAGGATTGATTTTTCTGTGGATACACTCGTTTTTGAAGGTGACTACGCAAACAATGAGTTGCTAGTTGACTTATGGGACTTATTTGGGGATGTAGTCGTTGATAAATTTCCCGAATTAAACGGGGAACCAATCACGGCTCGCATAACACTCTCTATTGAAAAACCAACAGAGAGCAATAGAAAATTCCCCCAATTCTGCGCAGTATGGCTCAGTTATCGCAGTGATAACGGGACATATCAGGCTCCCATAAGATTTCTTGGTGATTTGGTCGAGCGATTGTTTGCAGACGGTCTGGTGGTGGCACAATGACCACACCGGATTACAGCAAAGGTAACGAGAAAATCGTATTTCATCTGTTCCACGCGGCTGATGTTGATCTTGATTCTACTTCCGATGGGTATATCGTTATTCACTTAACCGTTACCCTGGAGATCAGGAATGAATTGATATCCGCGCTCAACCACCTCAATATGATGAGGAAAGAAGGGATTATTAACAGCTTCATACAGTTAAGAATCCCCTGCACTGTCTACTATCAAACGATTGCACAAGTAGGCAACACGCAAGCTATGTGCAGAACCGGTTTTCAGGTAGACGAATTTCCTGTCATTAGCGAAGATGAATACGAGAATCGATGGGATGACGCAGATCTGTTGATCGGTTTGCCGCTTGCCGGCCACACCAACTCAATGTCTGTATCAATCTACTTTAATAGATTATCCGAGCGTTACGAGACTGCTTCTGAATTTCTAAGCGGCATTGCTCAGAAAATTTATGATACCATGCTGACGTAAGGCGCAATGATGTAAGTCGAAAGCCCCGGATTATTTTCAGGGCTTTTTTCTTTTTAATAAAGATGTTTTTAAATCTACAAATAAATTCACGGTAGTAACATATAGGTAAAACAAATGAACTAATTGCCCCTATCAAGAAATTACTTTATGTTGTAAAATCATACAAATTTGTTACATATTTTTAATTGAATATTATTTCAAATTTTGCAAAGGGCGACTATCAATGAAAAATAGCAAACAAGACAGGCAAGCCCACGTACCTATTGTTCAACTCCACCCCACACAAAAGGAATGGCAAGAATTAAAGATCATAGCAACAGAAGACAGGCGCAGTATGCCATCAGAAGCGTTGGCGATTATTCACATAGTTTTTTCGCAGAGATATCCGAAAGGGCTGGACGATTTCAATCAAAAGAACCCCGGATTTTTCGATGAAGAAAAGTAATAGAAATCAATTAACACACACAATCACCACACTACACCTTAAGGAGACTTCATCATGGCAAAAGTATTTACAGTATTGAACGAAAAGGGCGGTGTAGGAAAGACCACCACCGTTATTCACTTGGCACATGGAATGGCTTTGTTGGGTTACAAGACACTCATTATTGATTCGGATGGACAAGGAAATGCGTCCCTCAACCTGGGCCTACCTCGCGGCGACGATCTCTATACGCTTATACTGCAAGCAGGAGCTCGCACTCTCTCGGATACAGTATTCAAGACCGGCAGAGCGAATTTAGATGTATTGCGGTCCGACCCAACAACTGCCGACCTCAAAGTAAAACTATCAAGGCTGAACGATGATCGGCAATATGTTATCAGTACGATATTAGAAAACAACACTTACGATGTGGTCTTTATTGATTGCCCCCCAAGCGTGGACGTTCTCATGCCGGCCTCAGTAGTTGCTGCAGACTACCTCATTATTCCAACTACTTGCACACAAAACTCCGTTATTGGTATGCAGGACTTAATGGATCAACTTAATGCACTAAAAGAGTTCACCACCTGTGAAATAGCCGGCATTTTACCAACAAGAGTGGATCTGGTAAAAACCGAAGGTTTGATGCAACTGAAAAACATTTATGATCTCTACCCTCAATGGTTATGGTCACCAATTCCGCAAGACGCCAACTGCGAAAAGCTCGAAAGAATAGGCATGACTTTTTGGGAGTATATGCCTAAAACAAGAGCAATGGTTGGTTTTGACAACGGCGAAAAAATAAAAGGCGGAGGGTATATTCACACATTGAAACACATACTTCGCACTTATTTTGGAAGGGACCAATTTTAATTATGCCCCCAAAAAATCCAACAAAAACTGATCTCTCAAAAATAAACCTGCCCACACTTACGGATACTCAAAGAGCCGAAAGGACAATGGGCGGCATGGTTTCAACTAGCGCTTTGGAACCCGCGAAAAGGGAGAAAGAAAAAACCGAAGCGCAAAAAGAACAAGACAAAAAAAAAGCGGAGCGCCATAAAAACCTTATGGGTGTACATATGCCTCTGGGAATTAAACCCGCAACCGAAGCACTGAAAACGGAACTAGGTTTTCCGTGTGGCGAAATAGTCTGTGTACTTATAATTGACCTTCTTAAAAAACTCAAAACCGATGACGAATTTCAAAAAAAATTGGAATATTACAAACTGAACGCACACTCACCAAATTATGAGTGGAAGATAGACCTGGAAAAGTACATAATTGATACTCTAGGGTCGCCCCTTGAATAAAATAACTATACTCAACAATATATTATTGAGTATATAGCTAAGTATATTATAGAGTATATTCAAGAGTATAGTACAGGGTCGCCTAAACAGCCCCCAAAAGCTCGTAGAGGGATTTATGTAGGAAAAAGGATTACATACACATCAAAAGGGGGACGTGTCTTAAAGTGGCTCCTAATAGGCTTAAACAGGTAAACCGGAGGATTGAGTGGCGATAGTAAATCAATGCAATTTTTTAGTAGATTTTTCAGGTTACAAGGATTTTCGCCAGATAAACGTTGATGGCAAATTGACCGAGTTGGCTTCTTTCAAGGGTTATACCCCCGAAGCTGAGGGAACGAAGCCGGCAAGAGGATTGGTTTTTGTGGCTTATGGGTATAAAGCAGAAATGGCTTACGCATTCATTGAAAAGGGGACCAGAGCTTTTGTTTTTAGTCATGTACAAACCCGCGCCGAACACGACAGATTAAGGTTTGAATTTGTGATTGATAATATTCAATATATTAAAAACGAAAATGAAGAAGAAGGAGAAAGGAAACGCCGCGAACTTGTCGAACGGGGTGTCCTTTTACCCAACCGTAAAGATTTGGGGTTAGACGGTGAGAGTGGCAATGAATAGATCTGAAAAAGCGCTCCTTATTATTGTCCTTACTATTTTAGTTTTCGGGATCGTTGGCTGGCTGGCCACACCCGAAGATGAAAAAGGGCAGCCGATCCTCCTTTTACCGAGCGTCAAAAAAGTTGAAGATTATCGAGCAAAAGCCGAGGGTTGGACTGAGGAACTTCGATTACTCGATGGACGCTTAGCGGTTCTTATGGCCGGTAATTCTAAAAGCCTTTTTTCCCAATCTCAAAGTTCTCAGGATTTATTTGAAGATTACGTAAAGCTAACTCAGGCTATTAACAACGCAGAAGCGCCCTCTGCTTTAACCGGATTGAAAGATTTATTACTCAACACCTCGGCGGCCTATTTGGACGCCAGTCAATCCGCATTGCGATGGGTCAGTACCCCTTCGGACGACAATCTCACTGCCACTAAAGAACTTATCAATAACGCTCAAGATATATTAGCGGAATTGGAGAGTAATACTTGGATAAAGCAGAACTAGATGCTCGATTAGCAACAATGAATGCTTTTTTACAAACAGAAATAACAGAAAAAAACAGGCTTATTACTGAATCAGATAACGCAAAAAAATTTCTAGAAGATTACATTATTCAAGTTTGTTCTGACCTCAACGTACAACCCCCGGCAATGGGGGCTAGCCTAAAAATCATTCAATTTGTAAAGGTTGCTATAAACTTTTTCGAGGCGCAGACAAACGATCAAAAAAGCAAGATGAATAACCCTCCCCTTAAGCAAGAATTAACCACGGCACAAGAAGCACTAGCAAAACTTCAAAACGAAAACGAAACACTGAATAAAGAGATCCAAAGACTTAGTGCCAACCCCTCACCCACTAACAATCAGCACGTTAATGAAGCAGTGACTATCCAAGACCAGCCTACCGTTCACGCTGAAACATCTGAAACGGCGGTAGAGGATTTATCCCCTTCAGAGCTACCTGAAACGACAACTATTAGCAGTTCGTCTCCCACCGACTCGGTTTTAAAGTTGGCCGGGTCTTGCGGTTTGATGAAATTGGATGATCTGCTGGAGCTTTGCTCAAAAGAACTTCAACTCTCAATAAATAATGCGGAAGAAAAGATAGCAGACCTGGAACAAGCTGAACTGATCAAGACCTATTCAACATCAGCAAAACCAATTTCTGGAGCAACTTACCCAAAACTTTTTCAATTAACCAACAAAGGATTGGCCGAGATTCGTTCAAAAAAGCCATCAGAAGCCGAAAGAGTATTTAGTATTCTCACCGGAATTACCCAAAAAGAATTGCCCTTATTCGTGTTTGCGGTAGAGGATTATCTGCCGAAATTTGGTTATTCTTTGGTTAGGTATGCTCCTGAAATAGAATACAAAGACGACCAAAATCAAACCAAAACTTTTATCCCACACGCTGAAATTATTGACGAAAACGGCAATCAGATTTACCTGATGTTTGGTTACGAAGGGTTTATCAGTCAACGAAATCTAATCGAGATTATGACCGAATATAGCAAAGTATCTGGTGGAATCGGATATTTTATATCCCCAACAAACAAGGGAGTTAGGGACATATCGAGCAGAATTAATTTGTTCTCAGTTACCAAACCTCTTTTTAAAAAAACACACTTCACCAACATAAACGATTGGGGAACCTACGACAAAATGCTGAGAAACTCAGAACCAGACAGACCTTCAAGCATCTGGTTCGGAAGATTGTTCGCCAACGGAGCTAAACAATGACAGATTTTCCAACGACCAACAAGCCTGGCAGACCAGGATCTCTTACACCCGAAGACGTTTTGTTACCCTTCCAATATCAGGCTATTTGCACCTTCGCACAGATAAGACAAGTATTAAATTTCTCAGCCGGGAAACCCCATTCCGACACTACACTTAGGAAATATCTTGACAAACTCACATTACCCATGACGGAGTATGATAATGCCAACCTACTTTGGAAAGTAGACGGTCCTATTCGGGGGTGGGCAAAGGTTGACAAACAGAATGCCGGTGGTAGAAATGAAAAAGTATATGGGCTATCAGCAGAAGGGGCGAAATTATTAGAAAAACTTGGTCACAAAAGGGAGGGGTCTTTTACTTCCTTTGAAAGAATTACTGTTCTGCACGCACTTGCGCTTACCGATATTGGGATCGCCTGTTTACAGAAGGGTAAGTATTGCGAGATAGACAGACAAGTACTCATCTCCACAGATGAAACGAAACTTGACCCAGAAGGTAATCCAAGAACAAAAGAGCAGGTATTTCGACCTGATGTAAAGTTTTGGGATTCTCGCGACACGACCAAAACGATACAATTTATGGAGTTCGAGCAGGAAAGGATTACGTCTGCCCTCCCCAATAAAATAAACACAAGAATGAGCAAATGGGAAGATTTTTTTACGAGACCAGAATCAGCAAATTTCTCAAAGGACGTTCTGGTACTATTCTGGATAGACGGCAGCCCAACTCAAGAAATCTCGGACAATCAAGACAACGAAAAAACTCAAGACAACCTAACTACAGAGGAAAACAAGGCAATTCAAATTTGGATGAAAGCCTTGAGTGATTTAGAGATTTTTATCGGTCACGAACTTTCCTTTACTGTTTATTGGAAAAGATTTGCAGACTTTTATGCCAACCCTACGTTTGATATCAATAGATACGAACAGATATTCGCAAGTGCCAATCCAGAACACACACTTACTGAAAAACGGCGCGAAAAGTTCTTCCAGCTTCAGGCCGAAACAATATTAACTCCACTTGATCAAAAGTTATCAAGCAAGCAAACTTTGGCATATATTAATAAAGAAAAATCTCTGGCGGAGAGCCTACAGAACGCGAGCAATAGACAGGAATTCTTTTTTACAGAGATGGAAAACCTTTTCACTATCAGCCTGTCACAAAAGGATCGCAAGGGATATTCACTATCTTCGATACCCTGGCTAGATATTTACCTTGTACGGTTTTGGATAGAACAAGAGCAATTAACATCCCTTCGTAGGGATTTGGTTGTAGCCATCAATGATATATACGCAGCCGCACGCAACCAACCGAGCGCAGCGACGGCCTATGAAAATATGGTGTGGGATGTGTTGTTTAGGTTTTTCAATTTCTCTAGCGGCGGTCCTTTGAGATTTAAGGTGAGCACAAGCGCCCAGGATTCACAAGACAGAGCCTTTGACCTCTTTCCTCGAACAACCATCGTTGGGGACTGGCCGGGCGTGGTAGATCAATCAAAAGCAGATCGCTTGTCCTCAGCAATAGACTGGTTTATTACAACACTTGTTAGGTATAAAAACGAGTTAGGATTAGACAACCCCAAGAATAAGCGTAAGCGCACATAAACACGGATCACAATATTAAATGGGAATTATTGAGTAACAAAGACCATTTTTGCATTAAAACCAAAAAACCGAAACTCTTAAAAACCCATAATTTTGCCCAAAAAAAGATGATACCAAAACACCAAAACCCAAAACCAAAAAACCGATATTATTTTAGTCTTTTTTTGAAGCGGTTCTTGAACTCAAAACACCTATGAATTTCGGCGAAAACCTCCCCCCAAAAAGGCAGGGTCTACTTATACTCAGTAAACACACATTTTTACCCGCTCCCCCTGTAAACTAAACCCCGTGTTTACAGCAAACCAAAAACTGCTCTCCGCTCTCTGCTTACCTTTCCCTCTCTGTTTACTGCATTCTGCTCACCGTTCCCTGATCACAACCCGCCTACAGCTCACAGGCTTGCACTGGCTGCCTGCCAGCACAGTCGCCGGTTTGTTGTATGCCGAAAACTGCAAACCGCTCCACTCCGCTGCCAAAACTCTCAATTTTTCCTGTCCATATTTACTAAGTTTTCTGTATGCCGAATACGCGCACCACCACTTGTGGGGCTTGACTCTCTTTGGGCAATGGTGTTATAGTGTTATTACACAATAGAGGTAATTAGATAATGAAACTTGAAAACTTACTTACTCCCCCTGAAGAAATCGTAGACAGCCGACTTGTGGTTATCCACATCTCTGCCCCACACATCAAGTGTCCCGCTTGTGGGCAGCGGAATACTATCTCCAAAGACTTTTGGATCATAGTCAAAGCGCAAGGGTACAACGATGTTCCTGGCTACTGCCCAGAGTGCAAATCTCTTTATACTATACGCATAAACGAAAAACCAAAAAGCAGGGCGCAACTGCCCTTGCTCGCCCAGGCTCAGGCCGGCACGTAAGCTATCAAAACCGAAAGGAGAAAGTAAAGGCAGTAAAATAAAATCCTATTTGCTTCACCCACCGAGCGCGGTTCGCTTCGGGCGATGTATGCATACACCCGAACTAATCTACACGCAAGAGCGTGGCGATAAGTCAGTCGGTATTTGATTACCAATTGGAGTAACGATGGCAGATACAGTAGACAAAATGAAGAAAAAAAGTACAGTAGATGAAACGAAATGGCAACGGATCAATGCACTTGTAGAGATCAATCAGTACGACAAGTTGAATGCAATTGCCTACCGTAATCGCCTGTCAATGGCAGAAACACTACGAATATTCCTCAATATTGGCTTCGCTATACTGGATAACAAGATAGATTTAGCAATCCGCCTGGCCAATCAATTGCCAAACAAAGATAATCAACATTGAGCAAATAACACTTAGTAACTATGGAGTACACACTCATGACCGACAGCGTAACTACCACTACTACCACCCCGACCCCAGTGCCGGCTGAGAACACCTTTGGAAAAGCATTCAAAAACGTGTTGCTATTCCCATTCCGCGCCGTAAAGTTCCTGCTCAAATGGGGATTCCGCGCTGTGCTGGCGATACTGATCATCTTCACCCTGCTATATGCAATAAATGCTGCACTCCCGATGGATGTACCTGAAGCGCAGGGTATGACTACCGCCCAACTCTATGCAGATAGATTCAAAGTCATGGTGTTGGATAACAAAGATGGACAGCCTTTATACCTCCTTTGGTCTCTTGCAATTTTTCCCCCCGGCTATTTTATGGGACCCTTCGAGACAGTGTTATGCACCTACTTCCCTGACGGAAAGTTTGAAAATTGGGTAAGAAAAACCGTTATCACTGGCAAAGAATACTATCGTTTCGTACCGTCCTTTGAAGCGACCTTGCCTAACCTACCTAAGATTGTCAAGGAAAGTTTTGATCGGTACACATGGAGTCAGTGGGTAACCAGCGCCAAAATGTACGCCTATCCTCAACTCCCAACCACCAAGTAGGCTGGATTTTTCCAGCCTACAACTTACCCATTTCATAATCATATAAAATTTTCAAACCAAAAGGAGGAATGTTTGTGGCAAAATTTTATATACCTTCATCAAATTGCAAATCCGATCCAAGCTTTGGAATAACGCCGGATGTTATTTTTGATCTTGATCGATTATTGCCTTCTGAAGCAATTGTCTGCATTGGTCTGGATGCCTACGACCCCAAGCGCGAAAACGAACGCGATATTGATCTCGTGGTCATAACAAAAACCGCCGTACACGTTATTGAGTCAAAAGATAAATACGGAGAACCTGTAATTTATAAAAACAACGAGGGATTGTTCATTAAACATGAAAATGGCTCAAAAACCTATATTATGAATAATGATGAATCCGCCAGGGACCAAGCAAGAGAATGTGTTCATACTGTTGATTGGGGATTTTGGCGTGCGAGCAGGAAACTTAAAACCTGTCTTGGGTATATTCTTGTTCCTCATGCATTTGAAGGATCGAATCTTTATGAATTAACTGGTCTTGTTAGAGGGTGTAAAAGCGTAGAAGAACTTGTTCAATTGATATCAAGAAGAGATGCTAATGCAATAAGAAAGCAAAGAGCGAACCAATTCTCAATACAAGAAATGGAAGAAACCGTAAAAATTCAATTTGGAGTGCATCAAACAGACACAATCAAAGGATACAAAATTGGCGACACACCGCCACCACACTCGGCACACAAAAACGCTGAATTCAATAAGCAGAATGATGAAACAAACTATCGCAAAAGACGAAACGAAAGACAGCCCTCGAATACCCAAGAAACTCACCAACACATAGATACTTTTGGAAAAATTATTTTTCAATCACTACTTTCAATTTTGGGATTCATAAAAAAGAAGAAACTCTATTGCGCATCAATCGGATTAGTCCTCTTTTTGATGTTCTTCCTTCTTCACGGTTTGACTTCACAACGAGGGTGTTTCAATGGCTCCATTCCTCTAAATATAAGAGCTGCTCCCAATTCACAATCAGATAAGGTAGGGAGCTTTGACAAAGGCGAGTGTTTCTTTGTAAATGGTATATCTTCAGATGAACAATGGATAAGAATTGGCGGTTTGACTTATTCTGGTAATTGGGTTTATGCACAATATGTCGACGGCTTGGATCTTGGTAAATTATTGAAAATTAAGAATAAATAGGATGAGGCGGCTATTAATGGCACAAACACAGAAGCAAAAAATGTAAAATCCGGCTTTGGTAGAATAAAAAACAGAAATTCATTTTTATTGAAACTATTTTTGTTCGAAAGGACAACACGCATTGAAACGTGAATCAGAAAGCACCGTAAAGAAAATCGCACTCGCTCCGGTACGTTTTGTGTGGGGGTTACTTCAAGTAGTCCTGATAGCCATTCTCGCAGTCACGATCGCCCTGACGTTCGTTTGCTTTTCTCGTGCAACCCAACCAATGAACCTTCCTGTCACTAAAGGCATGACCTACAACGCATTCATTCAAGACCGTCAGGACGCTTTGGCAGAAAAAGACGATGTTACCTTTTTGATCAAGACCGAATCCATCACATGGCCGGTAATTAAATCTTTTCTCGCCAGCTATCCAGCTACTTACTCAGCACTTTACCCAAAAAGCGAGGTCAGTAGGTGGCTCCGCATGAAGATTTGGTATCTATCTTCAACGATTCCCACCGACGAAGACCCAACATGGACAAATTTGCCAAACTTGTTCTGGAGCGTGTTTGAACGTACAAGCTGGAATATTCAAGTTGTTCAAGATCACAAACTTCGTTACCCCATTATTCCAGAACCAACCATAACGCCAGAAACAGGGGTTGAAGAATCAACTCCAACAGTCACTGAAACGCCCCAAAACTTACTCCCTGCTGATAACGGAGTATCTTCATAAAGGTAAATCAAAAAACCTATTGATTACTAAAAAAAAACCATGCTATAATGTGGTCACAATTGAATAATCAGACCAAAAAGAACCACTAAATATTCACCCCCATATAGATAACGGTCGCACTTAATGTAGTCGAGAAAAAATTTCCCGGCTCAAGTGTGGCCGATTTTTTTATTAACCTATCAGTTCCATCAAAAAAGGAGCCTATCGCATGAATAAGACCACCGAAAGCATCATCCCCTTGAACGAACGTGAGCGCAAACAGAGACTGGTCACTCGCCTGATTGCCGGCGCAGTAATCATAGTTGTTATGTGCGTGTTGATTTTTACTGGTTTGTTGGGCAAGGCGCACCAAGCAATATTCCCCACGCCAACCCCCATTCCCGACCCTGCCACGCAAGCTGTTGAAGCTGGAGTAACGGCTTATGCAACCTTTGAGTACAACGAGGACGGTAACACGGACGCCTGGGCAGAACGTATCTGCGCGGTTAGCACCGAGGTCACCTGTGAATATGTGAAATCTCAGGTTGCCCCCGAAATGGTGAAAGCAGCAACAACCGCCAAAAGAGGAATGTCAGTTCTCAGCGCACAGGCACTCATGAAGGTGGACGAAAACCCATCCACTGATATTGCACAACAAATTTGGGCGGTCAAATACAGTGTGGATTTCTGGAACGGCGAAACGGTTGAAAAGACTGATTACGTGATTATCACTCAGGAAGATGGTGTATGGAAGTTTGACAATTTCGTACCACTTCCCCAAGAGATATTAGACCAACTGTACGGACCCAAACTCACCCCCCAAGCACCTACACAGGAAACACCTCAACCCTAAAGGAGTATCTATGAATAAGATCACTCGGAATACCCTCTCAATTGCTCTCGCACTGATATTCGTCAGTGCTTTGGTTATTCCAGTATTCGCACAAGATGGAACAACGACAAGCGGAGCAGATTTTAGCAATTTTATTGATCCTGACACCGGAGAAATGCTTCCGGGCGTTATTGACGCAGGAGAAGTAACCATCGATAATCCTGAATGGATGAACACAGAAAGCGGTTCTGTGTATAACGAAGCCTCATATCACCAGTACATAGCTCCCAATGGCGACACCATTCTCGCCCCCTCAGCAACCACCCTGAACTCGATGCTTATGAATCCTGACGAATCAGGCTTCTCAGCATCAAGTGGATCCTATCAATCTACCGTAGGGTTGATCACGTCCTGGATATCTCTGTATCACGACGCCGCCGAATTAACAAAATACACTAACCAGCCCCAATATGACGCCAACGGGAATTTATCTGTTGGAGATGGCTACGATATTTCGTCAGACACAAATCTAGATAAAGTTACAGCATATTTGTACGAAAACCTTCAAAAAACCTTCTTGGGTTCCGGCTTTTATAGCGAAGGCTCCACCGGTATTACAACAAGTTTTTGGGCTGCACTCAAACAAGCTACTGTTCAAGCATTAACAGGCGCAAATGATAAAATGCTGGCCGGCACATACTTGTATTACACCTCCGGCAACTGCTCCAAAAGTCCAGTGGGTTGTCAGGCAGTTTGTCAAACCAATCCTGCGGCTTGCGCCAGCGCTCAATTAGCTGCCATCCCCACCGCAGCCCCGGTTGCTCCCCCCCAATGCCCTGCATCCACAATCGTTCCCGGTGTACCATCGCTAGGAATTTCCACCACCGGACCAGCCAGCCCGCTAGTAGTTGGTCAAGACCCTAATAAGCGCGGTGCTGATGTTTCGTTCTTTGTAACCGTTCCACCTACTGTCTACACCTACTACATTCCCATACCTATTTATGAGGATGCTCAAATCTGCATGGCAAACGAAGATGGCTCTGCTGTTGCCAATGGTAACTGCAAAGCCGGCAGCAGCACAACCAATAATGGCCTGATCTACAATATTCGCCAACTAGTCCGGGTGGACTGCGAAAAGCACGTTGAAGTTTACGCTGAACCGGTCTCTGCTGTGAACGCAAGCGCGCAGCTTACTCAGGATAGCATCAACTGGATTGAACATAACCTCGCTGGTTACTACTACGGCGCCACTACCCAACAAACAAGTTTCAATCTTGTGCCCGGTCTTGCCACTGCTAACGCTGGCTGTGACGGCAGTAAAGTATGTCAAGCATATGGCCTGGTCGAGCAAATACAATTCCAAGACCCCGGAACATATAACCTTTCCCTCCGAATTGTGACCGCTGGCACACCTGTTTCCACTGGCCGCTCGTTTGCGACTGGTGGTTCTCTTTCTGTCAGCTTTATCTCGGTCAGATTGATAGAGAACGGAAGCAACTAATGGAACTGTTGAATTACCTCGACACCGGCATGATCTACGTGGCCAACGGAATTCTGTTCTTTGTCTATTTTTTGGCAAAGGCTATTCCAGCTTTATTGTCTTTGGCTTGCGGAATTTTAATGATCATCACCTTGGATAAGGAGGTACAAAACCGGGCAAACTTCAAGCCAGGCAGAAGCGGTCCGATGGGTGATGATAGCTCCTTTATCAACCGCAGGGAAATTACACCACAAGCTTCAACCTCTGCCACTCCACGAACTGCACAAATTCTAACCGGTATAGTGCTAGCCTTTTGGATGATTGCTCAAACAGGCATGGCTGCACCTGTTCCATGGATTGGCGCAGCCATGTGGCTTGTGGGAACACTGGTCTTGTTCGTGATGCCAGCCCACCAGCGCATGAATATGCTCTGGTTTGTCAAAACAGGCCTGTGTGTTTATGCCCTTCTGGTTATTGGCAGTCGCATTTACCTGGGATATACCGCGCAACTTTCCTCTGAACAATGGGCAAGTATCATTGGCTCCGCCGAATCTGCGGCAGCTGTAATCGCTCGCACCCGGGGAAATGCAACCACGATCATTACCTGGGCGCTCTGGCTTGTAGCTCCACTTGGGTTCTTCTCTCTCCTGATCCAGCAACTATTTGTCAACCCAATTAACCTTGTTTCTCCGCTTACTGGAGCTCAGGAGGTTATAAGCAGGATTCGGCAAAGATAAGCATTTTTCGCCCTATGGTCTGGTGCTTTTGCACCAGGGTGGGTTCGACTCTCACCGGGGCGTTTTAATTCATTCTGAACCTCACAATAGCGCATTGTTC